>JAUYGE010000022.1 GCA_030690705.1 Dehalococcoidia bacterium
CAACCGCTGAGAATCATCGATGTCACCTTGCGCGACGGCCACCAGTCGCTACTGGCGACGCGGTTGCACACGGCCGATATGTTGCCCATTGCCGCCGAGATAGATAAGGTGGGCTTCTACTCCGCAGAGGTCTGGGGCGGAGCCACCTTCGATGTGTGCACCAGGTTCCTGAATGAGGACCCGTGGGACAGGGTGCGCCTGCTGAAGAAGCTGATGCCCCACACTCCCCTGCAAATGCTGCTCCGCGGACAGAACCTGGTCGGCTATCGCAATTACGCCGACGATGTGGTCGAAGCTTTCATCAAGCACTCCGCCGGTGTCGGCATAGACATCTTCCGCGTCTTCGACGCCCTCAACGACGAAAGAAACCTGGAGAAGTCCTTCAGCGTCATCAAGGCCTGCGGCAAACATGTGCAGGGCGCTCTGTGCTACTCGCTGACCCAGCCGAGACTCGGCGGGCCGGTCTTCAACATCGATTATTATGTCAACAAGGCCCTGGCTCTCCAGGCCATGGGCGCCGACAGCCTGTGCATCAAGGATATGGCCGGTCTCATCGCCCCGGATGACGCCCATGAGCTGGTCAAGGCGCTGAAGAAGGCCCTGAACATACCAGTCATCCTTCACACCCATTACACCAGCGGCATGGCCTCGATGAGCTGCCTCAAGGCGGCCGAAGCCGGGGTGGACGCCATTGACGCCGCCGTGGCGCCTTTTGCCCTGCGCTCGTCCCACCCCGCCATAGAGCCTATGGTCGCCGCCCTTGCCGGCACGGCGCGAGACACCGGACTGGACCTGTCCCGGCTCTTCAAGATTGGGAACTACTTCGAGTCCATTGCGCCCAAGTACCGCGATTTCCTCGACCATACCCGGATGGCCGTGGTGGATACCGGCGTCCTCGAGCACCAGCTGCCGGGAGGGATGATAACCAACCTGGTCTCACAGTTGAAGGAGGCCGGCGCCCTGGCCCGGCTGCCCGAGGTCTATGTCGAGCTCTCGCGGGTGAGGAAAGAGATGGGCCAGCCGCCGCTGGTCACGCCGACAAGCCAGATCGTCGGCATCCAGGCCGTGCAGAATGTCCTCTTCGGCCGCTATAAGATGGTCTCCCGCGAAGTCAAAGATTATTTCTGCGGCTACTACGGGCAGACCCCGGCACCGGTTGACCCGGAGGTACGGAAACTGGTCCTCTCCGGATACGAGAGGGGCGAGCAGCCCATAACCTGCCGCGTCGCCAACGTCCTGGCGCCGGAAATGGCGAAGGCGCAGGAATCCGCCGGGGGAATAGCCAGGGACATCGGGGATACCCTGATTTACGCCCTCTACCCGACCACAGGAATGCGCTTCCTCCGGTGGAAGTACGGACTGGAGGCGCCACCCTCCGAGACGCATCAGAAGACGATGGATGACGTACGGCGCGAGGATGAGCTCATCGCCAGAGCCAAAGGAGGCAAGCTCGTGGAGAAAGAGGAAAAGAAAGCACCGGCCCGCGGGGCCGGGGCGAGGACCTTCAACGTGTACGTTGATGGCGAGTACTTCAAGGTGGAAGTGGAAGATGCTTCCGGCATCCACATGCCATCCCCCGCGGCGCCGGCCGCTCCCGCCCGTACACCCGCGGCCCGTGTCAGCCCGCCACCACCACCTCCTCCACCACCTCCTCCGCGGGTCGAGCCGATCAGGGAAGCCCTCACCCCCAGGACAGAGTCGCCGGCGCCCGTACCCCTCGCCGCCGGAGAGGTGGGCATCCACGCCCCCATGCCCGGCATCATCGTTCGCTACGACAAGAAGGAAGGGGACGAGGTTAAGGCGGGCGACATCATAGTAGTCTTCGAGGCCATGAAGATGGAGAATGCCCTGCCCAGCCCGGTCTCCGGCAAGGTGAAGAAGACCTTCCTGAAGAAGGGCGATAAGGTCTCCAAAGACAGCCTGCTGGCGATTATCGAGGTAAGGTAGGATTGCTTAGTTTACACCGTCATTGCGAGGGGCAACCCCCCGAAGCAATCCGTCCCCGTGTCCTCTACCCCCTGGAGGGGGTCTTGCCCCAAAAGTACCGCCCCCGTGTCATCCCTTCGTTGCACTCAGGGCAGGCTCTGAGCGAAGCGAAGGATCTCCAAGGGATGGGGCCTATCTGTGCTACACCAACCCCACCGAGATTCTTCGTCGCTTCGCTCCTCAGAATGACATTTAAGGCAAAGCCCATCAAGGGAGAGGGGAAGACTAACGGATTGCTTCGGCACTTCGTGCCTCGCAATGACAGAGCCGCTAGAATAAAGAAATGGGAAAGACATTAGCTGAAAAGATACTGAGCCAGAAATCCGGCCAGGACGCCAGAGCCGGAGACATCGTCATCGCTCCGGTGGACCTGGTCTTTCTCCAGGACACTACCGGCCCCCTGACGGCGAGGCAGTTCCAGGCGACCGGCTTCCAGAGGCCGGCCAACCCCAAAGCATGCCACATCTTCATTGACCACGCCGCCCCATCGCCCAGCCGCGAGTTGGCGGACGACCACATCTTCCTGCGCCGCTTCGCCCGGGAGACCGGCTGCGGCCTTTCGGACGTCGGAGAAGGCGTGTGCCACCAGTTGGTGGCCGAGCTCTGGGCCAACCCCGGCGACATCATCGTGGGCGCTGATTCGCACACGGTCACCGCCGGCGGAGTGGGCGCCTTCGCCACCGGGATGGGATCGAGCGACGTGGCCATCGCTATGGCCCTGGGCCAGACGTGGTTCCGTGTGCCGGAGACCTTCAAGATAGCCGGCGAAGGGGACCTGGCCAGAGGGGTCACCGCCAAAGACATTATCCTCTATCTCATCGGACAGCTCGGCGCCGACGGCGCCACCTATAAGTCATTGGAGTTCGTTGGCGCCGCCTTTTCCAAGATGAACATGGAGGGAAGGCTCACTATCGCCAACATGGCCATCGAGGCAGGCGCCAAGGTAGGGCTTTTCCCTTCCGACCGCGTCACCAGGGACTTCCTCAAAGCCGGGGGGCGCGGCGCCCGCTACCAGCCCATCCAGCCCGACGCCGACGCCACCTACGAGCGGGTGGTGGAGGTTGACATCCCCCGTCTGGAGCCGATGGTGGCCCGTCCTCACACCGTCGACAATGTCGTGCCCGCCAGAGAGCTGAAAGGCACCAGGATTGAGCAGGTCCTTCTGGGCACCTGCACCAACGGCCGGCTGGGAGACCTGGCTCTCGCAGCCTCCATCCTCAAGGGCAAGAAGTGCCACCCTGAGACCCGGCTTGTAGTAGCTCCGGCCTCCCGGGCCGTCTTCAAAGCCGCCATAGAGGCGGGATACATCACCGACCTGCTGGATGCCGGGGCCGCCATAGTCACCGCCGGCTGCGGACCATGCCTCGGGCTGCACCAGGGCGCCCTCGGCAAGGGGGAGTCATGCCTGTCAACCTCGAACCGCAATTTCAAAGGGCGCATGGGTAATCCCGAGGGCTTCATCTATCTGGCCAGCCCCGCCACCGCGGCAGCCACCGCCCTGAGGGGGGAAATCACCGACCCCCGTGAGGTGATATAATTCTTCCATGATCAAAGGCAAGGCTCATAAGTTCGGAGACGATGTCTCCACCGACCTCATTGTGCCGGGGCGGCTGGCGCACCTGCGCAGCAATCTCCCTGAGCTGGCGAAGCACGTGCTGGAGGATGCCGACCCCACCTTCGCCGGACGGGTCAAGCCCGGCGACTTCGTGGTCGCCGGCAAGAACTTCGGCATGGGATCCAGCCGCGAACATGCCCCGCTGGTCATCAAGATGGCCGGCGTCAGCGCCGTCCTCGCGCGGTCGGTGGCCCGTATCTTCTTCCGCAACGCCATCAACCAGGGCCTCCCCATTCTGATTTGCGATACCTCCCGGATATCAAACGGCGACGAGCTCGAAGTGGACATGGCCCGGGGGATGGTCAACGACATCACTTCAGGCGTGGAGCTGAGCTTCGGCAAGATTCCTCCGGTGATGATGGCCATACTGGGGAGCGGCGGGCTCATACCATATATTCAGAAATACAAAGGCTTCCAGCTCCCCGGCTGAAGGTCGGGGGTAGCTGGAAAGAAAGCCGAGGTCCACTCCTGATGGCAGCGTACAATATCACTCTCATCCCCGGGGACGGCGTGGGGCCTGAAGTAACCGAGGCCGCCAAGAGGGTCCTCGAGGCCACCGGGGTGACCTTTCACTGGGAGCTGGGCTATGCGGGAGACGGGGCCCAGGACAAGTACGGCACCCCCCTGCCGGACCATGTCCTTGAATCCATCAGGAGGAACAAGGTGGCCCTCAAGGGGCCGGTAACCACTCCCGTGGGCTACGGCTTCCGCAGCGTCAACGTGGCTCTCCGCAAGAAGCTCGACCTCTATGCCTGCCTGCGGCCCTGCAAGACCTATCCCGGAGTGCCCACCCGGTACAAGAATGTCGACATCGTGGTCGTCCGCGAGAACACCGAGGACCTGTACGCCGGCATCGAGTTCCAGAAAGGCAGCCCCGGGGCCGCCGATCTGATACGCCTCATCGGCGAGACCGGCAACGGCCCCGTGGGCCAGGACGCCGGCTTCAGCCTCAAGGTAATCACCGAGCATGGCTCTCGCCGCATTGTGAAGTTCGCCTTTGAATACGCCCGCGCCCACAACCGCAAGCGGGTGACCGCCATCCACAAGGCCAATATTCTGAAGTTCTCCGACGGCCTTTTCCTCTCCGTGGCCAGAGAGGTGGCCAAGGAATACCCGGATATCCGCTTCGACGACATGATAGTGGACACCCTGTGCATGAGACTGGTGCTGAGGCCGGAGCTGTTCGATATCATCGTGCTCCCCAACCTCTACGGGGACTTCGTCTCCGAGTTGTGCGCCGGGCTCATCGGCGGTCTCGGCATAGCTCCCGGCGCCAATCTCGGCGACAGCATAGGCGTCTTTGAACCCACCCACGGCAGCGCCCCCAAGTACGCCGGGCAGAACAAGGTCAACCCCATGGCTATGATGCTTTCCGGCGTCATGATGCTGCGCCATCTGCGGGAGACCAGCGCCGCCGACAGGCTGGAAGCAGCCATATCTAAGGTCCTCGCTGAAGGGAAGACGGTCACTTACGACCTCAAGACCAACCCGGGCGATACCGCCGCCCGCACCTATGAAGTGGCCGACGCCGTTATCGAGAAGCTAAAAGAGGTAAAATAAGTGCGCCATAAGGTGACCGTGGTGGGCGCCGGCAACGTCGGCGCCACCTGCGCCCAGTACCTTTTCGAAAAAGGCTTCGCCGATGTCGTGCTGGCCGACGTGGTCAAGGGCCTGCCCCAGGGCAAAGCCCTGGACCTCTCTCATGCCAGCCCCATCCTCAACACCGACGCGCGCATCAACGGCACCAATAGCTATGAGGACACCGCCGGCTCCGACGTCGTCGTCATCACCGCCGGCATCGCCCGCAAGCCCGGCATGAGCCGCGACGACCTCCTCCTCACCAATGCCAGGATTGTGCGCCAGGTGACGGAGCAAGTGGCCGGATTCTCTCCTGAGAGCATTCTTATCGTAGTCTCCAATCCGCTCGATGCCATGACCTATCTCGCCCTTCACACCAGCCGGTTCCCCCGCCAGCGGGTCCTGGGCATGTCCGGAGCGTTGGATAGCGCCAGATTCAGAAGCCTGGTGGCGATGGAACTCGGCGCCTCCGTCAGTGATGTCTCCGCCATCGTCCTCGGCGGGCATGGCGATTCCATGGTGCCCCTGCCGCGGCTTTGCACGGTAGGCGGCATCCCGCTGGAGTCCCTGCTGCCTCCGGACAGGATTGAGCACCTGGTAGCTCGAACCATAAACGCCGGCGCCGAGATTGTGGCGCTGCTGCAGACCGGCAGCGCCTACTATGCCCCGGGAGCCGCCATTGCCGGGATGGTAGA
>JAUYGE010000055.1 GCA_030690705.1 Dehalococcoidia bacterium
CGACACCGGTTAGTCCGCCGACCGGACCGGAGTGCAGGGTATTGCCCGGCTTAACCACCTCGGATCTGGAGACACCTCCGGCTGCCTGCAGCACCAGCAACGGATACCGGTACCCGCGTTTCGCCAACCCGTCAGCTAACCTGCCCAGTAGCTCGGTCATTGGCTTGCCAATGTACAGGTCCACGATGGCACTGGTGAAACGGGGGTACTCCCTTATCGTCGAAGATATCTCCGATGATATTGCCACCGCCAAACCTGGTGACATCTCCCTGATTATTTCCCTGACCCTTCTCTCGTGGGTAGAATTGAGGGGTGACCACAAGAGACCCACCGCGATACCTTCCACCCCCTGGTCAAGCAACTCCTTGACGGCTTGCCTGACACTGTCCTCCCGCAAGGGTATTACAACTTCTCCCCTCGAACCAACTCGTTCAACGACCCCCCTGATCCATTCTCTAGGTACCAGAGGAGGAGGCTTGTCCGCAGTGGTTACATGCATGGCTTCGACACGACTCAAGCCAGCGGCCCTGAATCTTATGATATTGGTCCTGTCTTCGGCCCCTCTGGTAGTGATGAATCCAATCCTCGGCGCGCCGGACCTGGTGACGAGAATGTTCGTGCCCGCTGTGGCTCCGTAGCCAATCTCCACGGTAAGGGGCATGACCTCTTTGCTGGTCTTGCCCATACTCTGACAGGCTGCTTCAATGCAGGCGAAGAAACAGTCCTCGAGTTTCTTGGGGGTGGTTTGCGCCTTGCCGGAAACGAAAGTCCCGTCCGCCTTCACTATCACGGCATCGGAGAAGGTGCCACCAGTGTCAATGAATATTCTATATTTTTCCTGAATAGCCATTGTCATCCGCCTTTCGCCATCTTAGCAACCTGCTGATCTAGTGCATATTTGCCTGAGTGTAACGCTGACTGTAACAGCCTATTTCAGCCCGTACTTCTCCTTCACTCGTTTTACTACCTCCGGGCTGAAGGCTATGGCACGGGGAAATTCATTCATCCATTCATAGGGCTTGCACGCGTTTATGATAGCGCAGGAGCCGGAAAAAGAGGCAGCTGGTTTCCTGATGATTGGGTCCAGTGAAGCGCTGCGGTAATCACGAATGATATCTATGCTGCGCTCAGGGTCTGACCTGGTGGTCAACGCCCAGAGGATATCGCTTATATTCGTCACATCAACGTCTTCATCGGTGACAATGACATAGCGCCCTCCGATACCGGCCCTGGCCGCCAGGTCAAGAGCTGCCAACGCTGTCTGCCTGGCATGGCCGGCATACCTTTGCTTGATAGAGACGGTGACGAACAGGTTTCCCGGCGACTCATGAAGCCAGAGCCCCCTTACGTCTGGAATACCAATCTCCCTTAGCTGGTGCTCCAGCGTCACGCTCTTCATCAGGGTGACAAAATAAAACCAGCCGTGAGGAGGACGGGATGGTGGCGCTCCGGTGAGTATGGGTTTGTTGCGATAATATATCCTCTCGATCTCGATAACGGGGCGCTGCACTTCCCCGGAGGCATAGTAGCCGGTGAACTCGCCAAACGGTCCTTCCATCCTTGTCTTGCCGGGCGGAGACCATCCAACCAGGACTATTTCACTATCGGCAGGTATGGGAAGACCGGTGATCTCCTCCTCGATGACCTCGACTGGCTCTCCCCTGATGGCGCCGATGAACTGATATTCGTGGGCTTTCTCTTTTTCCGACCGCTTCAAGGCAAGGGCAGCTATGAGAAAGAAAAGCGGATGATGCCCCAGAGATATGGCTACGGGACAGGGGAGCCCCCGTTCGTGGTATTTCTGCATGTCGAGCCAGCCATGCTTTCCTCTTTCGGAATAGATGCCCACCGTCTTTTCATCGTAGGCCTGCACACGGTAGCAGCCAAGGTTGACCTCACCCGTATCCAGGTCTCTGGTAATGACCGCATGCCCTGTGCCTATGTAACGCCCGCCGTCAAGCTCCTGCCACTTCGGAGCGGGGAACTTGAACACGTCCACATCCTTGCCGGAAACCACATTCTCCATCACCGGCCCGGTCTTGACGGTAACCGGAGGAAAGTCACCCATCTTGGAGTGCCAGACATCAATCCTATCACGGAGGGCATCCATCCGCCCCCTGTCGGAAAGCCCCTGAGGCAGGCCCACGGTGAGAGCCACCCTGTTCGGGGCCATGACGAAGTTGGTCAGCACACGGTGCCCGCCTGGATAGCCCTTTATGTTGTCAAAGAGAAGTGCGGGAGCATTGCGCCAGTTGTTCCAGTCCAGAGCGGTGCGGCAGCCGAGCTCCAGGTCCCAATCCGCCCCCTCGACCACCTTCAACTCCCCCATGGCCTCCACCTTCTTCAACCATGCCCTCAGGTCATCAGACATTCAGGTCCTCCTTTGATTAGCATTTGTACTGCTGACGTTAGGCTGTTTTAGCTGTTCCAAAGCGGCATCATTGTGTCAAACTCAACAGGCCTCCGAGCATCCTGCTCCTTAGATTGCTCACCAGCAGTCCGCCTTGTTTGAGCCAGGCTTCGCCCTCACCCACCAGCATTGCGCTTCTTGAGGGCTTCCAAGACTTTCTCCTTTGTGATGGGTATATCCTTTATCCTGACCCCCACCGCGTCGCAGATAGCATTGGCGACTGCTGGAGGCTGAGGCAGCATGGTCCCCTCACAGAACCCTTTAGCTCCGAAGGGACCATTGTCGTGATGGTGAGAAGTCACCATCAAGGAGACCGTCCCTCCATTTGGCGGCATATCAGCCGAAGTGGGTATCTTGTAGTCCATGAAATCGGTTGAGACCGTCTTGCCCCCTATCACCACTGCCTCCTCAGAGAGAGTGCTGCCCAGGGCTATGCCCCGGCCACCCTCTATCTGTCCCTCGCACATCTTCGGGTTTATCGGCTGGCCCATGTCAAAACAGTCCGCCATACGGAGCACCTTGACCTCACCCGTCTCCGTATTTACCGCCACCTGGGCTGCGCTGGCGCCATGGCTATAGCCCATAGACGGCCTCTTCGACTGGCCTGTCTGCAGGTCCTCACTGCCTATCGGGCCCGTGTATACCCCACGGCCCACCAGTTCACCACCCCTCACGAGGTAGCCCAGTGGGGTGAAAAGCTCGGATATCCTCACCACCCTCTCCGGCACACCTTTCACATAGACCGCCCCTTCCTTGACATCCAGTCCGTCTGGAGGCACGCTCAGCTTACTCGAAGCCATCTCAAAGAGCTGCCGTTTGGCATCCCGGCAAGCCAGAAGAAGGGCATTGCCGTTATGCATTGTAGTGCGGCTACCCACCGTGCCGTGGTCAAAGCAAGTCAGAGGAGCATCTCCATACCTCACCTTCACCCTGTCCACCGACGTCTTGAATTCCTCGGCTGCTATCTGGGCAAGGACAGTGTTGCAGCCCTGCCCCTGGTCATGGGCGCTGTGGCGCACCTCAATGACGCCGTCCTCATGCACTTTCACATGAACCACTGAGGTAGTCCCGGCGGGAATCTGTCGGTTAACGATGGCAATCCCACTGCCTCTCCTCCAGGGGCCTTCCTCCCCGGACACATCCTTATTCCGATCTATCCATTCGGTCACCTTATCCAGACAGTCCTCGACTCCGATGCTATAGACGGGCATGCCGCAGCCGTCTTCTTCACCTTCCCTCAGGATGTTCTTCCGCCTGATCTCGGCGGGGTCCATCTCGAGCTTTTCGGCCAGCATGTCCATCTGGCTCTCAATGGCCAGCTCAACCTGACCCGCGCCGAAGCCTCGCATGGCCACCGCCGGCGGCTCATTGGTGGCCACAGCGTAGGAGTCCACCTTGAAATTGGGCACTCGATAGGTAGCTGCGGCCGCAAAGGTGCAACTGTGACAGGTTATCGCCATGATGCCGCAATAGGCGCCAGCATGCACAATCATCCTGACATGCCGGGCCACCAGGGTGCCGTCCTTCCTCACCCCATCCTTCACATAAACGACCATGGGTTCTCTGGTGCCGCCATCCAGCAGGAACTCCTCGCGGCTGAGCACCAGCTTCACCGGTCTCCTGGCTTTAAGGGCAAGGAGCGCCGCCTGGGCCGCCTGGGTGGCCTCCGCTCTGGCCCCGAAGCTACCACCGCTCTCCGGGATAATCATCCTCACCTTGGAGGGTGGGAGACTGAAGAGGGAGCAGAGAGCGGACCTGGTGAAGAAGGGCATGGTCAAAGCTGTCCATACTGTTAGAGTGCCATCAGGCTCGAAACGAGCCATGGCGTTAAGAGGCTCCAGTGCGCTGTGATGCATCCGGGCGGTGGAAAAACGGTTCTCCAGCACCAGGTCAGCGTCACGAAAACCCTTCTCAACATCGCCACGAATTATTGGGCGGTAAGCATACACATTAGGTAGCTCGGGTCTGTTCAGGAACTGAATTCGAAAGGGCAGCCGTCCATACTTCGGGTATTCCGGGTGCACCACTACAGCGGGGTTGGGCTTGATCGCCTCTTCAGGGTCGAACACCGCCGGCAACTCCTCGTAGTCCACCTTGATCAAGCTGAGGGCATCCTCGGCCGCCTCCATGCTCTCCGCCGCCACTCCAGCCACCCCTTCTCCGGCAAACCGCACCACGTCAGAGGGGAAGATGGCCCGCTCCCTGGCGAGAAAACCGAATCTCTCCGCTGATGCATCATTGCCGGTAACCACCGCCTTCACACCGGGATGTCTCTCCGCTCCAGAGCTATCGATGCGGAGGATGCGGGCATGGGGATAGGGGCTCCTCAGTATCTTGCCGTAGAGCATGCCCGGCACCTTCAGGTCTACCGCATACCGGGTGCTGCCGGTTACCTTATCCACGGCATCCACCCGCGGTATGCTATGACCTACGACGCAAAGCTCAGCCATTTCATGCCTCGCTCCAACTCACCCGCCAGCGTTGCGTTTCTTGAGGGCTTCCAGGACTTTCTCCTTTGTGATAGGAATATCCTTTATCCTGACGCCCACAGCGTTGAAGATAGCATTGGCAACCGCCGGCGCCTGTGGCACCATCACCCCCTCGGAGAACCCCTTGGCGCCATAAGGACCATCGTTGTGATGCTCCGAGGTCACCAGCGAGGAAGCCGCATCCTGGTTGGCTGGTAAGTCGGCTGCGGTGGGCATCTTATAGTCCATGAAATTGGGCGTCTCCAGCCTGCCCTTCGTGACGACCACTTCCTCAAAGAGAGCGCTGCCGAGGGCCATCGCGCGGCCGCTTTCTATTTGCCCCTCACACATCTTCGGGTTTATGGGCTGGCCCATGTCAAAGGAGTCCGCTATGCGCAGGACCTTGACCTCGCCTGTCTCTGTATTGACTGAAACCTCAGCCGCGGTAGCGCCATAGCTATAACCCATGACCGGCCTCTTTGCCTGACCTGTATCCAGGTTCTCACTGGCGACCGGGGCCGTATATACACCTCGGCCCATCAGCTCACCAGCCTTTATCAAGTAACCCAGTGGAGTGAAGAGTTCAGATACCCTGACCGCTCTCTCCGGCACTCCCTTTACATAAACCACGCCATCATTGATGCCCAACCCGTCCGCCGGCACCCCAAGCTTACTCGACGCCAGCTCAAAGAGCTGCCTCTTGGCATCCTGACAGGCCAGGCGAAGGGCATTGCCTGTATTCATCGTGATGCGGCTACCTATGGTGCCGAACTCGTAATCAGTCTGGGCGGTATCGGTGTGCACCAGCTTTACTCTGTGCACCGAGGTCTGGAATTCTTCAGCCGCTATCTGTGAAAGGACAGTATTGCAACCCTGTCCCTGCTCGTGGGCGCTGTGGCGCACTTCGATGGCGCCATCCTCGTGCACCTTTACCAGTACCACCGAACTGGTGCCGCCGACAATCATGCGGTTGGCTATGGCAACGCCCTTACCTCTTCTCCACGGGCCTTCTCCCCTGGGCGCCTCTTTGCTCCAGTCTATC
>JAUYGE010000061.1 GCA_030690705.1 Dehalococcoidia bacterium
GCCAGAAAAGCGGTGCTCTCCGGTGTCGACCCGTACCAGCTCTGCGTGGAGCTGGTGGGTGAGGAGCACCTGGGCCCCAAGATCATCCGCAAGATAAAGAACCTGGAGGCCACCAGAGGGCTGACCTGGTATACCTGGGCGCTTCACGAGCGCCCGAAGTACACCGCCGAGGCCTACAACCCCGACCTGCCGTCAAGCGGATGGATCGCCTTTGGAGAAGCCGGCGAGCAGGGGATGAAGGACCTGATGGATGAGTACTACCGTTTCAAGATGGGCCTCTGGCCGGAACCCCACCGGATGGCCCTGCGCGTGGGCGACCACTCCAGCTACTGCCCCGGCTATGCCCCGCCGGGCAAGTGCTCCTGCCTTTCCGAGGTCTTCGTCCCCTCCGTCCAGTTCTTCACGGAGAAGGAGTGGAAGGAGAAGGAGAAAAGCCACGCCCAGGAGGTCATGAATATGTGGAGCAGGTTCGCTCCCAACATGACCTGGGACAATGTCATCGGCTATCTTCCGATAACGCCCTACTACACTGCCGGACGGGCGAGAAACTACGCGCGGCATGGAATTAGCGCCATTATCGACCCCATACCACCTCAGCAAGGAAGGTTTCGCCCGATACCTGAGCTGGCCAGCGGCCGCATGCCCATCAAGAATCTCTATGCCACCGGCTCAGCCTGGCACCCCTTTCACGGTTCGAATCCCTTTCAAGGGTACAACGTATACAAGGTGATGGCCCAGGACCTCGGGCTCAGGAAGCCGTGGGACGAGAAGGGGCGGCCGTATTAGTAAAGCGACGAGGCGGCCCACACGTTTCACCCTCACCCCTTCACTGCGCTCAGGGCAGGCTCTATCCCTCTCCCCTCAAGGGGGCATTGTATCAAAACCCCATTTTCAGGGCCACTTCTGGTACAACTGGCTCTTCTGTATCAGAAGTCCAGAAGGTTGGTTCCAGACGCAATTCGTAAATGCTCTGAACCAACACGCAGATGTTGTGGCAGAGGATTTTGCACAACACCTCATTGACCTGAGCCACGGGCGTCTTAGCTCTCACCGAAGCCCCGAACTTGCTCTTAATCATCGACAGCGTGGTTTCGACATTCGACCGCTTGTGGTAGAACTGCATGAACGTGGCCTTGTTAAAGTTGTAGAAGTGCCACATCTTATCCCACAGGCAATCGAAGCCATGACTGCCCTGCTTCCCAAGCGAGTAGTTCTTGAAGGGGATATAGGGCGTAGCGCCGAGCGCGTCTATCACTCTCAGATTCTTTTTGCTGGAGTATGCCTTGTCTGCGGAGACCTCTTTGACGGTGAATGTCTCAGCCGTCTTCTTAACCAAATCGGGAAGTTGGGGAGCGTCGGCAGTCTCAGTAGCGGTCACTTCAACGCTGGTGACTACATGGGTCTTCACACCGGTCATAAGGTGGGCTTTAATCCATTTGGCTTCGGATTTCATCTTGCCCCACTTGGCGTCGTACCACCGATTGTATGTGGTGGTGGCGAAGCCAGAAGAATCGACCGCAAAGTCAGATTCGATGGCCTTGAGAGGGCTTGCACTCTGCTCAATCAGTACCTTGAGAAGCGGAGTGAGTTCGGGCTTCTCAAGATAGCGGAAGGTACTGGCGAAAGAGGGGGACTTGCAGACCAGGCCTTTTATTTCCGCTTCCCGAAGTTCAGACATGACACGCCGACCGGACACCGTGCTGTAGACCTTGAGGACAATTCCAAAGACCACATCGGAGAGGGCCAACTTGGGCCGTCCGAAGGTCTGTGGAGGCTGAGGTATCCCGTTGCAGAGGTCACGGAGCAATTCAACAAACCGTTCCCGCTCGCGCATCTGCGCCGTGTCGTAGACGGGCCAGTTCTGAGCGTAGGTGACGCGCATGGCTTGGGTCTCTACTATGGTGCCATCCGGCTTCGTCTCGCGTTGTGCCACATACTCTACTGCGTACAGGTGCTTGCAATGGTTGCCCTTCTCAAAGTCCGGGCACGAACAGAAGGGATGCCCGTGGTCAAGATTCACCACGTAGCTTATCCCGTTTCCAGCCTGAGACGGCACTTTCCACAGGCCGAGTTGGTTCCTTTCAATCTTGGAAGTCGCTGCTATCAAAAGTCCCTTTTCTTGTCTCGCGTCCATTTCAATTCTCCCATCAACTCTATCTGTATCTATAATAGCATATGCAGTATGCCTCTGTCAATAGGTTTTGGCCTGAAAAGACACCAATATATCCACCCTGTCATATTGACAACGGCATATTCTATATGCTATTGTCATAGAAAACGAAGCACTAGAACAGGGATATGTTTAAGAAACATCTTGTCGTTATCATGGGATTCATTCTTATCACGGCTCCGGGAGCAATTGACTCTTGGCTGTCCCTCATTGAT
>JAUYGE010000067.1 GCA_030690705.1 Dehalococcoidia bacterium
TTGTGTCATTGCGAGCGAAGCGAAGCAATCCGTCCCACTCCATCTTCGGGGATTACGGATTGCTTCGGCACTGCGCGCCTCGCAATGACAGTTGCTCTCTCCTTGGAAAGAAGAGGGGCAGGGGTGAGAGGTTGAACACAGTTATCATTGGCAACGGCATCGCCGGCAACAGCGCCGCCTGGGCGATAGCCGACGCCAGCCCCGACCATAAGGTCACCCTCCTGTCGCAGGAGCCGCACGCCTTCTACTCCCCCTGCGTGCTGGCGAGATACCTGTCCGGCGACATACCGCGGTCCAAGATTTTCCCGCGTGTTCCTGCTTCACCGACGAAAGACAACCTGGTAGTGAAGCTCGGACAGAAGGTTACCGCCATAGACGCCGCCCGGAAGGCGGTGGTACTGCCCGAAGGCAACCTCTCCTACGATAAGCTCATCCTGGCCACCGGCGCCGTTTCCACCGTGCCCGATGTCAAAGGAGTGAACAAGTCCAGGGTCTTCCGCTTCAAGACCCTGGACGATTTCGAGGCCATAAAGCAGCACAAAGCGACCAAGGCGGTCGTCATCGGCACCGGGCCCATGGGCGTCGAGGCGGCCACCGCCTTGAGAAAGAGGGGGATCGAGGTAGCCCTGGTCGGCAGGCGCACCCGCATCATGCCCCGGCTCTTCGATGACAAACCCGCTGCCCTGCTGGCGGCAGCGATGGTGAGCCACGGGGTGCAGATGGTCACCGGCGAGAGCTTCCGTGAAATCCTCGGGAACGGCCAGGCGGAGGCGGTGCTCACCGACAAGCGCCGGATAGAGTGCGACATGGTGGTCCTCTGCGTCGGCGTCAACCCGCTGGTAGGGGTAGCACGGCAGGCGGGAGTCCAGATGGGGACCACCGGCGGCATCAAGGCGGACCACCACATGAGGACCAGCGTCGAGGGCATCTACGCCTGCGGCGACTGCGCGGAGACGACCGACCTGATAGACGGCCAGCCCACTTTGAGCCTGAACTGGACGGCTGCGCGCCGGCAGGGGGCCATCGCCGGCTACAACTCGGCCGGCCTGCTCCGGACCTATCCCGGCTCCCTGAGCATGAGGAGCATCGTTGTCTTCGACCTGTTTGCCTTCGCCATCGGGCTCGGCGCGGACAGGTTGTGCGGCAGGTAATTCGAAGTCATTGAAAGGGAGTGCGGCCCCAACTATTACCGCCTGCTCCTGGCCGGCGGCGTCATGGTGGGCGCTCAAGCGGTGGGCGAGGACCAGGGCATCGGCATGCTCTACGGCTTCCTGACCCGCAGGGACAATCTGGAGGAGATGAAGGAGCTGTGGACGAAGAAAGAGCTTCTGGGCCTGAATCCCTGGTGGTGCAAGGCCGAAGAGTGTATGGGAGTGCGCCCATGATAAGAGTCAATGTTGAGGTCTACGGCTACATCGCCGACATCGACGGCTCAAAGAAGGTGACCGTCGAGCCGAAGGAGCCCACCGTCCGCGGCCTCCTGGAGGAAATGGAACGGACCTGGAGCCGCGGGTTCATGGAGCATGTCTGGGACAAGGACCACGAGCTGACCCAGTATATTGTTGTTTATGTCAACAGCGCCCCGGTCTTCCACCTTCAGGGGCTGGACACCCCACTGGCAGACGGCGACAAGGTCCTCTTCATGCAGCCTATTGAGGGTGGATAAGCAATCCCGTCTGCGCCTTCTGCCCCGAAGAGGGAGGAATGGAGGAGTTCGCCTCTCTTCTGTGAATTGTACGGAAAGACTTGCTATAATGGCTGATAGTGGGGGCGGATTCTTCGTCGCCCCGGCTTGTTGGGGCTCCCTTCGGCAAGCTCAGGGCAGGCTCTCAGAATGACAGCTAGAGATTCTGTCGAAATGAGACAAGGGCAGGAGTGAGAGGATGAAGATAGTCAAAGGCAACTGCGGGCTCTGCCAGGGGGGGTGCGGGGTACTGGCCTATATCGAAGATGGCCGGATGGTAAAGGTCGAGGGAGACCCTGATTTTCCCACCAACCACGGCATCTTGTGCCCCAAGGGCTTGGCCTCGACGCAACTGGTCTACAGCCCTGACCGTCTGAAGTACCCCTTGAAAAGGCTGGGGGAAAGGGGTGAGGGGAAGTGGGCCCGCATCACCTGGGACGAGGCCCTCGACACCATCGCCGCGCGGCTCAAGGAGATTCGGGCCAAATACGGGCCTCTCTCCGTGGCCGGCTCCTGCGGCACCGGCAGACCCCTCATCCACCACGACCGCCGCTTCCTGAACATCCTGGGAACGCCAAACCGGCTCAATTCCAGCCACATCTGCTACATGCCCATGCTGGGCGCCGGAATAATCACCTTCGGCAGGTTCCCCAGCTCCGACTTCCGGAACACCCGCTGCATCCTCAACTGGGGCTCCAACGTCACCCACACCCGCCGCATGGGCATGGGGCTCCAGCTCATCGACGCCTGGAAGAGGGGCGCCAAACTGATCACCGTGGACCCTCTGCTCACCCCCCTCGCCTCCAAGTCCGATATCTGGCTCCAGCTCCGCCCGGGGACGGACTGCGCCCTGGCGCTGGCCTGGCTCAATGTCATCATCAAGGAGAACCTCTACGACCAGGAGTTCGTCAGCCGGTGGACGCACGGCTTCGACCGGCTGGCGGCCCACGTCGAGCCCTTCACCCCGGAATGGGCCGAGCCCATCACCTGGGTGCCGGCTGACAAGATAAGGCAGGCGGCCCGCCTTTACGCCACCACCAGCCCGGCCACCCTTTACCCGGGCGTATCGGTGGAGTTCGGCCCTAACACCACCGGCACCATCAGGGCGCTGCTCTTCCTCCCGGCCCTCACCGGAAACATCGACGTCCCCGGAGGGAACGTGCTCTGGCAGGACGCCATCCCCATGGGCACCCTCTACAGCATGGAAGAGAAACCCGCCACCTGGGACAATGCCCTGGGGGACTACCCCCTGCTCAACCGCATGCTGCCCACCGCCGGGCACGCCGGCTGGCGGGCAGTGCTCACCGACCAGCGCTACCCGTTGAAGGCGCTGCTCTTCCACGCCAACAACGCCATTGTCGGCCATGAGAACTCGCAGAACTTCGTCTACAAGGCCATCATGAAGCTGGAGTTCCTCTCCGTCATGGACCTCTTCATGACCCCCACCGCGGAGTTGGCGGACATCGTCCTGCCCGCCTCCACCCCCTACGAGAGGGACAACATCTTCACCCCCAACGCCGAGAAGAACTATGTGCCGCCCGCCATCATCGCCGCGCCAAAGGTAGTCGAACCCCTCTGGGAGTCGCGGGACGACGGCGAGGTTTTCATCGATATACTCAAACGGCTGGGCCTCGACTACGGAGCGGAAACGGTGAAAGAGAGACTGGACCAGCTCTGCCTCAAGTCGGCCGCCGGAGTGAAGTGGGAGGAGTTCGCGAAGACAGGCTATGCCTCCTACCCTCAGAGCTTCAGGAAGTACGAGAGCGGCGGGTTGAGGCCCGACGGAAAGCCCGGCTTCAGCACCCCCTCGGGCAAGGTGGAACTCTACTCCAGCGAGCTGGAGAAGCTGGAGATCGACCCCCTCCCGCTTCATAAGGAGCCCCCGGAGAGCCCGGTGAGCCAGCCCGAGCTGGCTAAGACCTACCCGCTCGTCCTCACCACCGGTATCCGGAGCCCGGTCTACTACCATACCCAGTACCGGCACATCCCCTGGCTGCGCGAGATCGACCCCGAGCCCCGCATCAGGATTCATCCCGAGACCGCGGAGAAATATGGCATCAGGGATGGCGACTGGACGTATATCGAGTCGCCGCGCGGCAAGTGCAAACAACGGGCCATGGTGACGCTGGGCATCGACCCCCGGGTGGTGATGGCCGATGCGAGCTGGTGGTTGCCGGAGAAAGCGACCCGCGAGGAGAGGGCCTGGGAGGTGAACATCAATAACCTCACCGATAGCGAACCTCCCCACGATCCGGGCTTCGGCTCTACCTCGGGGAGAAGCCTGCTCTGCAAGATCTACAAGGCGAAGGAGTAGGAGAGAGCAACCTGGGCTGTCTTTCCGCTAGCAATCGTTCATGCCCCGATGGACGGGAGTGCGGGGAGTCCAAAGGGGCAACCCCTCTGGCAGGGGTTTCAGGGGTGTCCCCCTGAGTACTTTCCCCCTCTCTCCTTTGAAAGGAGAAAGGGGCAGGAGTGAGAGGATAACCAATGACTAAATGGACTATCGCCGCCGACCCGGAGCTGTGCTTCGACTGCAAGGCCTGCGAGGTGGCCTGCAAGCAGGAGCATAATCTGCCGGTGGGGCCGAGATGGATTCAGGTGGTGACGGTCGGCCCTCGCATGGTGGGGGGCAAGCTCAAGGTGGACTTCGTCCCCAAGATGTGCGTGCACTGCGCCAACCCTCCCTGCGCCGAGGCCTGTCCGGTGGACGCCATTCAGCGGCGAGAGGACGGCATCGTCCTGATAGATGAAAAGCTCTGCAACGGGTGCCTGGCCTGCCTGCCGGCCTGCCCCTTCGCCGTGATTTCCTTCGACCCGGACACCCAGCGCGCCTCCAAGTGCAACCTGTGCGTGGACCGCATCGAGCAGGGACTCCAGCCGGCCTGCGTCAAACACTGCGAGGCGGGGGCCCTCTTCGCCGGCGATGCCAACACCGTCGCCCAGGAGATGCGGAAAGAGCGGGCGCAGCGAAGCGGCGTTTGAAGTTGTTATGAATTTGCTCACATAAGACGGCGCCGTCCAGCCACAGGCCGCTCTCTTGGGCTATCAGTCGGGGGAAGAAGGTGCGCTTGCTCTGGTGCTCCCAGCGATGTAAGATGAGCGACCAACCCCCGATATAGAAGAGCAGCGCACTTTGCAACAGCCCCGTCGCCCATCGTTCTCGTCGCTGGCCCTGCGCCTCGCCCTGTTGAGCTTCCTGTTTAACCTTGCCGTGGAGGTCTCCGGCTTCTTTGTGCCCCTCTACGCCCGGGAACTGGGAGCTTCCAACATGGAGGTCGGCCTCGTCGGCTCTTCATACGGGCTCGCCTACTTTCTGTCCGCCTATCTGTTCGGCAGACAGTCGGACATGAGGGGAAGGGTGGGCTTCATCCGCCTTGGCTTGGGAGTATCGGCCCTGACCAATCTGCTGCCGATCATCACTCAAGACCCATTCACGTTACTGGTTGCCAGGGGCGCTATCGGTTTCGGCTTCGGCATCGCCTCAGCGGCCACCATCACCTACATCTATGAGATGGGAGGCCGTCTCGGCGTCGTCATCTCCTACGGAGCCCTGGGATGGCTCGCCAGCACCGTGGTGGCGGCGACCCTCGTGGAGTACGAAGCTCTCTTCATCGTCAGCGCCATCGCCGCCGCCCTTGCTTTCCTGATATCGTTGAGCCTCAAGGAAGAGCGCGGACCGCGCATCCGAACGGCCTTCTTCCCCCTGGCACTAATACGCAGCAACCGCAAGCTCTACCTGGGCTTCCTCCTCAGGCAGATGGGGGCCAACGCCATCTGGTCTGTCTTTCCCCTGTTCCTGGCGGGCCTCGGTGCCAGCAAGCCGTGGATCGCCATCCTCTACGGCATCAACATGGCGGGTCAGTTCATACTTCTGCGCTTTGTGGACAGATTCGACCCGGCGAAGACCTTTATCGCCGGCATTCTTCTCTCCATCCCGGTGTTCGTCAGCTACGGCCTGGCTCGCAACTACCTGCAGGTGATACCATCGCAGATTCTGCTCGCCGCGGCCTGGTCCTGCCTGTTCATGGGCGCCCTCAACTATTTTCTGCGGAAGAATGTTGAACGCGGAACGGCGGTGGGGCTGCTCTATTCCACCATCTACCTGTCGGCCGGCCTCGGGCCGTTCATCGGCGGTGTCATATCACAAGTATGGGGATTCCAGACCCTGATGTACGTCGGCGCCGCCATCGCCTGCACCGGCTGGCTGGCGGCGAGAGGGCTGAATGACAGTGGTGATAATAGAAAGGGCAAAGGGCCGAGCCCGCATGCGTAATGCCTTATAGAAGATATTCAACAACCTCACCCCCTTTGGTACCCCCCTCCAGCCACGAACGGACAGCTTTGCGGGGATTCAAACAACCCGCTCAACTTAAAGTGGGGCTGTGCGGAGCGTTATGTACGACACATGCCCGAGGATGTCTTTACCTTCTTAGACTTTCGTTTGGCCTTATAAAGAATCGCAGGATTCGGGCCGATTTTCTAACTAGCTACCCGAACCAACGGAGTGTATTGCTTGTCGTTGCCAATTTCGAGTGGCCTTCTAAGTGCGGACTGGGCATCTCTCTCGTCCGGATTCATGAAATAGAACAGGTTCGGCACATGCAGAGCCAGAAAGTCCAAATTATATGGGTTGGATGTGGGGTCCACAAGAACTTCGCCGAGTATGCGCTTGTCAGCAGTAGGGCGATCCCAGAGTTCCAATGTCGTCCACTCAGTTACCCATACGTACTTAGGTAGATGTAGAAGCCTATACCTGAAAACAAGCGATTCGCTCATACCTCTAGTAGTATCCATCTTTTCCTTAAATTCGTTAGAGGCAAGCAAGAATGTGCGCACAATAAGATTTGTATTCTGCTTAATGAGATTGTGCCGTCTTAACCAATGCAACACACGGATTCCCTTAGCTTCCGCCCTGAGACCATCGCAGTTGACATGAGGAGGCAACAACACAATTGCAGCAAGAATGTCAAAGACCTCTTGCTTTTTCTGTCTGCCAAGGCTTGAAGAAGAATATCTCAAAGCTGCGCTTCGCCCC
>JAUYGE010000074.1 GCA_030690705.1 Dehalococcoidia bacterium
CTGGTGCTTGCGTCCAGGATGTACTACAGAATCGCGCCGCAAGCAAATGGCGAGGCGCCAGAAGCGAAAAATGGCCCGCGTTTGCCCGGCGATCAAATAGACAAAGCTGCCGTCCCGGAGATACTGGCCGGCTTCGGCGCCATCGGCGTGAAGATCGCCCAGGGCCTTGAGACTGCCGGCATACCTTACACCGTCATTGAGATCGACCCCGAAGTGATAAACGACATACGGTGCCGGGGCGCGGCCTGCGTCTACGGAGACGCCAGCAACGCCCACGTCCTTTCCCGGTTAGACCTCAGCCGGGCCCGGGTGCTGGTGATAACCTTCCCCGACCCGCTGGCGGTGCTGACCACGGCCAAGGCGGCTCTGGCGCTCAACCCGCATCTGAGAGTCATAGCCCGGGTCCACCGGGAAAAGGACGCCGAGGAGCTGAGAAAACTGGGAGCGGTGGAGCTGGTGAGCCCGGAACTCCAGGCCAGCCTGGAGTTCCTGTCGAAGACCCTTGCGGCCTCGGGCCTCAAGGAGACGGAGACCAAGCGGGCCTTAGCAGCGATACGGTTGGATGAGAAGATAGCCGAGTTCAGCCCGGAGAAGCAGGACTAGCGGATTCGCCCTTGTTGCCGGCTCAAAGGCCATCGCGCGATGGGGCGCGAACGATTTCCAGAGGACCCTGGACTTGTCTCCTATCGTGGCGGCCACGCCCCTTCCAGCCGAGGGCTTCGAGCAGGTCGCCAACGGCGCCATCGCGGTGGCTGGGATGGCGAAGGGACAGGTCCGAATTGACCAAGTAGCGATTGCCCCTGCCCTCGCGCTTCTTGGTGATGTAGCCGGCGGCCAGGAGGTCGGCGATAATCTTGCGTATCGTCCTCTCGGTGATGCCGATGGAGCTGGCCAGGTCTCGAGCGGTGATGCGGGGATGATGAGCGATATAGCTCAGGACCAGCGCATGATTGGTGAGGAAAGCCCAATCGGGCAAGAGCCACCTCCCTTACAAAGAATCATCCTTAAGGGTCTTGACAAAACAGCCACTCGATGTATAATTATACATGAAACTTGAAACACCATTGCAAGAACATGAAACTTAAACGTAGATTTCTCTTTATAGCATAGGCAGGGGAGCGATGCAAACCTCTGCCTTTATTGTTTTTGAGAAAGGAGGTGACAATAGATGAAAAAACCCGGGAAGCCGGCGCCAAAGAAATAAGTCGGCTATAAGCGATGGAGGGGTGGAAAGGTTACCTTTCCACCCCTCTCGTTTTGTATGGGGCTATACCACCCCTCAGCCCGAGACAACCCGTTATACTGTGTCATTCTGAGCCTGACCCTGAGCGTGGCGAAGGGATCGGCGAAGAATCTGTAACCCCGGGGGGGGCGGATTCTTCGTTCTGTTCCGCGAACTCAGAATGACAGGAAAGGGCGGATCTGCTGGGGATTTAGGAACCAGCATTTCGAATTCTTCCTACCGCCAGCCATCTTCTCTTCTGCTCCAGTCGCACCTCCTCGGAGGTGGCGCGGTAGCTGGAGATGAACTCCTTCCGGAAAGACGGAAAGGTCCCGTTAACGATGGCGTCCCTCGCCTCCCGCACCAACCCCAGCAGGAAGTGAAGGTTATGTAAAGTAGTCAGCCGGTAGGCCAGCAGCTCTTCGCACTTGAAGAGGTGGTGCACGTAGGCGGCGGAGAAGGTGCGGCAGGTGTAGCAACCGCAGGTCGAATCCAGGGGAGCCTCCCTGTCCTTATAGACAGCGTTCCTTATGTTTTGTCTCCCGTCCCGGGTGAAGAAAGCGCCATTGCGGGCGACCCGCGTGGGCAGGGCGCAATCGAACATGTCCACCCCTCTGGCGATGGCCTCGATGACGTCCTCCGGGGAGCCGATGCCCATGAGATAGCGGGGCCTGTCCTCAGGCAGATAGGAGACCGTCTCCGCGACGATGGCTAAGGTCTGCTCTTTCCTCTCACCCAGGCCCAACCCGCCGATGGCGTAGCCCGGGAAATCGAGAGCGGTCAGGCCGGCCGCCGACTGGCGGCGCAGCTCGGGGAAGGTCCCGCCCTGGACGATGCCATACAGAGCCTGTCCTGAGCCCGTCGAAGGAGCCTGGTCCGCCCGGTGGTGGCTACTCCGGCATCTCTCCGCCCAGCGCTGAGTCCTCTCCATGGCCGCCTGGACCTGGCGGATGTCCTCCGTGTACGGCAAGGGCTGGTCGAGAACCATGATGATGTCCGCCCCGAGCTTCTCCTGGCACTCGATAACCTTCTCCGGCGTGAGAAAGTGCTCGCTGCCGTCGATGTGGGAGCGGAAGAGCACCCCGTCGTCGCTGACCTTCGAAAGCGTGGCCAGTGAGAAAAGCTGGTAGCCGCCGCTGTCGGTGAGGATTGGGCCGTCCCAGGCCATGAAGCGGTGCAGTCCGCCAAGGCGGGCGATGACCTCGATGCCAGGCCTCAGATAGAGGTGATAGGTGTTGGCCAGAATCAGAGCCGCCTTCAGCTCCTTGAGGTCGGCGGGCGTGAGGGTCTTGACGGTGCCCTGACTGCCGACCGGCGCGAAGACGGGGGTCGGTACGGCCCCGTGCGGAGTGGCCAACTCCCCTGCCCGGGCGCCGGTCTCAGGGCAGGTGGCGAGAAGGCGAAAAGCTGGAGATGTCATTCTCGGGAAAATCCAACATCGCCCGTTCGCCCCTTCACTACGTTCAGGGCAGGCTCTGAGCCTGTCGAAGGGCGACTTGGCAATGCCGTTGTGGATTCGACAAGCTCACCACAAACGGCATTTTCATCCTTCGTGGTGTCCCGATGCAATCGGGACATGGAGGATTGCCCCGAAAATGTCATGCTGAGGCCATCCTCCCGATGAAATCGGGATCTGGAGGCCGAAGCATCCGCCCCCGGCGGAACATCAGTCGTCGAGCTCGACCAGGCGTCCCCTGTCCTGTTTCCGGCTGGCATAGATGTCCGCGATGAGTGCACTGCCTCCTCTTAAACAACCTTTATCTGAGAAGAGAGCGCAAGCCCCCTTATTGATGCCCCTGCCTCTTCACTTCAGCAGGTTATTCGCAATCAGCACCCGCTGAATCTCGGCGATGCCGACGTATATCTCGGCCACCTTGGCGTCCCTGTACAGGCGCTCGACGGTCATGTTCTTCACCGTACCGTAGGAGCCATGGACCTGCATGGCCATCCGGGTGACCTCCACCACCATCTGGGAGGTGAACAGCTTGGCTACCGACGAATCGTGCCTGATGCTGGCCCCCCGGTCGCGCTGGAAGGCGGTGCGGTAGGTGAGCCAGCGGCCTGCCTCCACCCTGGTGGCCATCTCCGCCAGCAGCCACTTGATGGTGGACAGGTCGGCGATGGGCTTTCCCATCGCCTTGCGCTGGCGCGCATACTCGATGGACAGGTCGAGGGCCGCCTGTCCCACTCCCACGCTCTCCACCGCCACCCCGAGGCGTCCCAGGCTGATGGCCTCCAGCAAGACTTCAAAGCCGCGCCCCTTCTCCCCGAGCAGGTTCGCGCGGGGCACCCGCACGTTCTCCAGAGAGACTACCGATGTCCCGGCCCCTCTCAACCCCACCGTGTCGTAGAGCTCCTTCACCTGGTAGCCCGGCGAGGAGGTATCCACGATGAAGGCGTCCAGACCTTTTTCGCTATCGCGGGCGAAGACCAGGGCCAGATTGGCGCCCGGGGCGAGGGCCACGAAATGCTTCTCGCCGTTCAGGACGAAAAAGTTGCCCTCCGGCGTGGCAGTGGTGGTGATGGCCGATGGGTCGGAGCCGGTCTCGGCCTCCGTGAAGGCGATGCAGCCCAGCTTCTCCCCCTGAACCAGAGGCGTGAGCAGCTTCTGCTTCTGGGTCTCGGTGCCGAAGCGGAAGAGGGCCTCCTCGGGCACCGTGTTCACCGCCATGATGGCCCCCACGCTCATCGAGGCATAGCATATCTGCTCGAGCGCCAGAGCATAGGCGAGGTAGCCGGCGCCGGCGCCGCCGTAGGCGCAGGGAAAGGGCAGGCCGCGGTAGCCGCGGTGGGCCATCTCCTGGGCTAGGCCGAAGGGGAACTCGTTGGTCCTGTCTATCTCAGCCGCCAGAGGCATCACCACGTTTCGGGCGAACTCCTTCGCCTCCTGCTGGAGCATCTTTTCCTGTTCAGTTAGAGAGAAATCCATGCCATCCTCCAAAACCCTCCTGTCATTGCGAGACCCGCTTCATCGGGGCTACGCCCCTCGCAATGACGGGCGAACGACCTCAAACGCCCTACTTAAGCTCTATCAAAGAGATGTTCCTGTTGGTGAAGATGCACAGGTCGGCGGCGATCTCCATGCTGCGACGGGCTATCTCGGAAGCGCTCAGGTCGGTGTACTTAAGCAACGCCACGGCTGCCGCCTGGGCGTAGCCTGCGCCCGAGCCGATGGCCGCCACATCACCATCCGGTTCCACCACATCGCCCTCTCCCGAAAGCACCAGCATCTGCGTCCTGTCCGCCGCCACCATCGAAGCTTCGAGACGGCGCAGCACCCTGTCGGTGCGCCACTCCTTGGCCAGCTCAACGGCTGCCCGCTGCAGTTGCCCGCCGTGCGCCTCAAGCTGGCCCTCAAAGCGCTCAAACAGGGTCAGGGCGTCGGCCACGGAGCCTGCAAAGCCGACCATCACCTGCTCCTTGTACAAGGTGCGTAGCTTGTTGGCGGTCTGCTTGACCACCATGTCGCCGACGGTAACCTGGCCATCTCCCGCGATAGCCACCTGACCGCCGCGCCTCACCGCCAGGATAGTAGTTCCTTTCATCATGTCTTGACCCCTTACCTCCAATCGAGCCGCCGATGCCGCCTGTGTCATTCTGAGCCTGTCGAAGAATCTACTCGCCGTGCTCCAACGGAAGAGACCCTTCGACTTCGCTCAGGGTGACAGCAACCAGCTTCCTCAGCCCGTCGTCACTTTCAGCAAGCTCCCCACCACCTCGGACGCCAACTCGGGGGGAACGTCGTCGCGGACCACGGCCCGCCCGATGTCCGAGAGAATGACCCACCTGATGGCCTTCCGCCTCACCTTCTTGTCCATCTCCATGGCCTTCAGCACCGCACCCTTTGCCTTGTCCGATCCCGATAGAATCGGAACGGCGCTCAGCGGCAAGCCGAACTTGCGCAGCAGGCGGCTCTGTCGCTGCACCTTGCTGAGGGAAAGCAGGCCAAGCCTCTGGCTAACCATGCCGGCCCCGGCCATGCCGATGGCCACCGCTTCCCCGTGGAGCAACCCCTCGTAGCGGCTGGCGGCCTCGAGCCCGTGGGCGATGGTATGGCCGTAGTTCAGGAGGATGCGTATGCCGGTCTCCTTTTCGTCCTGGCTCACCACCCGCGCCTTGATGGTGGCGCTACGCGCGATGGCCTCGGTAAGCAGTTCAGGATCGAGCCCGAGGAGCTCGCCAGCTTTCTCCTCCAGGAAACCGACCAACCCGGCATCGAGAATCAGGCCGTGCTTGATTATCTCCGCCCAGCCCGAGACGAACTCCCGGCGGGGCAGGGTGGTCAGGGTCTGCACATCAGCCGCCACCAGGCGCGGCTGATAGAAAGCGCCGATAAGGTTCTTGCCCTGAGGATGGTCGACGGCCACCTTTCCGCCGATGCTGGCATCCACCATGGCCACCAGGCTGGTGGGCAGGTGTACCAGCGGCAAGCCGCGCAGGAAAGTGGCGGCGACGAATCCGGCCAGGTCGCCGATGACGCCACCGCCCAGAGACAGGATGAAATCCCCCCTCTCGACCCGCTTCTTCACCAGGAAATCGTAAATCTTCGAGGCGCTGTCCAGCGTCTTTGAAGCCTCGCCCGGGGGCAAGGCCAGGGAGTTCACCATATACCCGGCCTTCCTCAGACTTCCTTCGGTCTCCTTCCCATAGAGGGAAAAGACCGTCTCATCGCTGATAATATTGGCCGCACCGCTGAGCCCCACCGATGACAGGAGACCGGCCAGGTCCTTCCTCAATCCCCAGCCGACATAGACCGGATAGCGCTCAGCAAGAGTCACCACCTCGCAGACCGGAGTCAGGCCCTCCCGACTCGTCGGGACGCGACTCCACCACCCTTCCCATGACTGCCAGTCTCGCAGGGCTTCGGCAACCACCTGCTCCGGCGCTAGATCATCGGTGTGGATAGTAAAATCGGCCAGAGCATAGTAGGGCTGGCGGGCAGCCTTAAGAGAACGAATGCGTTCCAGCGGGTTTCCCACCGCCAGCAGCGGGCGCACGGCCGACTGGCCGCTCCGCTCGATGTCCTTCGACAGGCGTTCGTAAACGGTCTCCGGCCTGGCTTCCAGACAGAGTACCATGCCGGAGCCATGAAACAACTCCCGGTTTCCCGCATCGAGGACAGCCCCACCACCGGTAGCGACAATTCGCCTCTCCAGGCTAAGAACCTGCCGGATGACCTTCTTCTCCCGCCGGCGGAACCCCTCCTCACCCTCTGCCTCAAAGAGCTGCGGGATGCTTTTGCCGGCCTGCCGCACGACCTCCTCGTCCACATCCAGAAAGTCCCAGCCGAGACGCCGGGCAAGCTCCCGGCCGACTATGGACTTGCCGGTGGCAGAAAAGCCGGTCAGGATAATCCGGCTAGCAGATCTCTTACCCATTTTACCCCGTCCCGGTAGTCGTGCCCTCCCAGGGCCTCGGGATAGTGCAACCCGCTTTCGAAGATGACAGTCACGGCTGGGCTTTCCGGCACAATGAGCCGGAGCACCCGCTCGATGTCCACCCACCCCTGCTCAGGCCTCTGGCT
This sequence comes from Dehalococcoidia bacterium, assembly GCA_030690705.1. Classification (GTDB taxonomy): domain Bacteria; phylum Chloroflexota; class Dehalococcoidia; order JAENJB01; family JAENJB01; genus JAENJB01. The sequence goes on from JAUYGE010000074.1 coordinate 6,747, forward strand.
GGGGTGCACCGGGATGTGGCGGAACGCCTGGTAGTCATCAGCATGGCGCGTGTTCCAGAGATGCATCGAGCCGACATGGGGCGCCAGCCCTTGAGCGAAGTCGTACATGTCAATGCCGTCGCGCTGCATGGCAAGCATCATATGCCCGGTGTCGAAGCAATAGCGCAGAGGTGGGAAACCGGCGAAGACCTTCTGCAGAAAGGGGACCGAGAGTAGCGGGGTGGGACCGAAACCCTCCACGTGAATGGACACCTCATACTTCTCGCTCAACTCAGCCAGACGGCTGGCGCTCCGCCAGGCAATCTCTTCCATCTCTGCAGCACTGAACCCCGAGGCGTCGGTGGTCGAAGGGGAGGGGAAGTGGGCCACGACGTGGCTGGCCGGCAGGCCCCTGGCCCTCTCCAGGGTATCGGTAATCATCCTGAAGTTGAGCTCTCTCTTGGCTTCGTCCACATCGCAGAGAAAGGCCCAGGTGGGAGGCTTGGGATACCAGGAAAGCCGGACCAGCGGGCAGTGAACGCTGACTTCCAGTCCATGCTTAGCGATCCTTTCCTTGATGGGGAGGAAGTCTTCCTCGGGCAGGTTGTAGAACTCGCCGTGCTGGAGGCGATTGGACAGGATGGCCTCCTCGAAGTCCACCAGTCCGTGGCAGTGAAAGCCGAGGGTGGGCATCAGCGGACCCCTTCAAGCCCCGGCGAGCCGGTGTAGCTGAGATAGCTCCGCTTTATCTCCTTCAGGCTGTCGCCGCCGAACTTCTCCAGCATGGCTTCCGCCAGCACGATGGCTATCATGGCCTCGCCGATCACGCCGGCGGCGGGCACGATACAGACGTCGCTGCGCTCGTAATGAGCGACTGACTCCTGCCCGGTGCGCAGGTCTACCGAAGCCAGAGGACGGGCCAGGGTGGCGATGGGTTTGACCGCTGCCCTGACCAGCAGCGGCTGCCCGTTGGTCATCCCCCCCTCCAGACCCCCGGCCCGGTTGGTGGGACGCTGCCAGCTTCCGGCCCTGGCCCCACCGGGCCGGATAATATCGTGGACCTGCGAGCCCCTCTGGTCGGCCTGCGCGAAGCCGGCGCCGAACTCCACACCCTTGACCGAGGGGATGCTCATCACCGCCTGGGCGATGCGGCCATCAAGGCGTCTGTCCCAGTGTGTATGGCTGCCCAATCCGACGGGAACACCGGCGGCCACCGCCTCGAAGAGGCCGCCAACAGTGTCGCCGTTCTCTTTGGCTTCATCAATAGCAGCTATCATGCGTTTCTCGGTCTCCGGGTCGGCGCAGCGCACCGCGGACCTTTCCACCACATCCCAATCCGGAGGGGCCACTTTCTCGGCCCGCTGGCCGCCGATGGCCACCGTATGGCTGTGAATCTCAATGCCGAACTCCTCCAGGAAGCGACGGGCCACTGCCCCCACGGCCACCCTGGTCGCCGTCTCCCTGGCGCTGGAGCGCTCCAGTATGGGACGCACGTCATCCAGCCCGTACTTCACTACTCCGGGGAGGTCGGCATGGCCGGGACGGAGGCGGGTCACGGGCTCGCCCCCTTTCTCGGTGGGCGAGACGCTCATGACCTCGCGCCAGTTCTCCCAGTCCTTGTTCCAGATGACCATGGCGATGGGGCTGCCCGTGGTGAGGCCGTGCCGCACGCCGGACAGCAGCTCCGCCCTGTCCTTCTCTATCTGCATGCGGGGCCCACGTCCGTAGCCGCCCTGTCGCCGCTCGAGGTCGCGGCGGATGTACTCCTCGCCGAGTGGCAAGCCGGCGACCATCCCTTCAATGACGGCCACCAGCCCGCGGCCATGAGACTCACCGGCGGTGATAAAACGGAAGGTGCTCATCAGATATATAAACCTCTCACCTCTGCCCCTCTCTCCTTTCCTGAGAGAGAGCAACTGTCATTGCGAGGCACGCAGTGCCGAAGCAATCCGCAACCACCGGAGACGAAGTGAGACGGATTGCTTCGCTTCGCTCGCAATGACATAAGCGTATTGTTCTTACGGCGGGGCTACGCCCCTCTTAGACACCCCGTTCGGCTAAAGCCCGCCTGGCAGCGGCGAACATCACCCCGAGCGGCGCTTCCCGGCCCGTCCACAGCTCGAAGGCCCTGGCCCCCTGATGCACCAGCATGGCGAGCCCACCGAGGGTCCTCGCTCCAGCCCGCATCGCCGCTCTCAACAGCGGCGTCTCTGCAGGATTATACACCAAGTCATATACGAAGGCATCATGAGGGATAGCGGCCTCCTCGAGAGGAGAACGCGCCTCCTCAGGGCTGTGCCTCATGCCCATAGAGGTGCAGTTGACAATGAGATGGCAGCCTTCGAGCAGCTTGCGACGCTCCCTCTTCTCCCAGGGCACGGCAACCATCTCCGTACGGACCCCGCCAGCGGCTGCCACCTTCTCCATGGCAGCGAGCAGGGCCGTGGCCCGCTCCACAGTGCGGTTCGCCACCATGAGCGAGGCCGCCCCGGACTTCACCAGCGCATAGGCTACCGCCCGGGCAGCCCCACCGGCGCCCAGCAGCAGGGCCCTCTTGCCCCCCGGCTCGAAGCCCCCTTCAAGCCGGAGAGCCTGGAGAAAACCCTCGACATCGGTGTTGCAGCCACCCAGCCGGCCTGACCGGCAGACTATGGTGTTCACCGCCCCCACACCCATGGATGTCTCATCGGCGTCGTCCACGAGACGGAGCGCAGACTCCTTGTGAGGTATGGTGATGTTGGCGCCCAGATAGTCGGGCGAACGCAGCTCCTCCACAGCGGAGCGCAGCTGCGCCGGCTCCCTTTCGCGGGCCTCGTAGCGAATATCCAGATGATAGAAATCCAGCGCTGCCTGCTGAAATGCCGAGGAGATGGAATGCCTCAAGGGATAGCCGAGGAGGACAATGCGCTTAGTCATCCCGCGACTCAGGAGGGCGCTGCCCGTCGAGGAAACTCTGCAATATGAGAGCGGCGGCCACCGCATCTCGCTGGGCCTTCCGCTTCTCTCTCGACTTCCCCGACTCGAGCATCAGTTTCTCCGCCGCCACGGTGGAGAGCCTCTCGTCCCACATCACCACCGGTATCACAGTGCTATGCGAGAGAAGCTTGACGAAGGAGGTCACCTTCTCCGCCTGCTGCCCCAGGCTGCCGTCCATGGAGCGGGGCAGGCCGACCACGATGCGCTCCACCTGATACTGGCGGCAAAGCTCGAGGATGGCCCCCACGTCGGACACATCA
>JAUYGE010000081.1 GCA_030690705.1 Dehalococcoidia bacterium
GCACCCTGATAGACCCGATGATAGGATGGTCGCGGCACGACCAGAAGCTATGGGGAAATTACAGCATCGAAACACTGGCTGAGCTGGCTGAAAAGTCCAGAGGCAGGGTGGTAGCTGGCGCCGGTTACAACCCTTTCCGAATCATGGAGAGTCTCGAGGAGATAGAGAGGGCGGTCAAGGACCTGGGGTTCAAGTTCGTATGGGCGCACCCCATCAGCTTCGGACTAGCGCCGAACGACAAGAAAATGTACCCCCTCTATATCAAAGGGATTGAGCTGGGCATACCGATTTGCATACAGGTTGGTCAATCAGCAGAGCCTCTCCCGAGCGAAGTGGGGCATCCGATGTATGCCGATGAGGTTGCCATGGATTTTCCAGAGCTTACCCTTGTTCTCACCCACACCGGCTGGCCCTGGACCCAGGAATGGATATCCATGGTCTGGAAACACCCCAATGTATACGGGAATATCGGCGCCTACATGCCCTCAGACCTGGACTCGGCTCTGGTACGCTTTATGGACGGACGGGGTCAGGATAAAATCTTCTGGGCCACCAACGGATTGGGGATGACGCGCTGCAAGAAAGAGTTCATGGAGCTGCCGCTCAAGGACGAGACCAGGAGAAAGGTCCTGCGGGAGAACGCAAAAAGGGTCTTCAAGCTCTAAGCGGACGAAGCAATCCGTCCCCGGCGGTCCCGGGGTGACGAACGGCCATTATACAATTCACAGTCCACCTTCCCCAAAACGACCATACCTGTCGCCCCGGTGACTAAAGCCCTCTTGTTGCATCACTCACCCACAGGGTATATCCTTAGCCGCGACGCTGGCATTCCCCAATCTACATCCAGACGTCCACCCTGGATTCCCGCCGGAGTCTACCCCATACGGCGATACGGGGCGGGAATGACACTTTGGCTGACATGGACTCGTATTCTCAGGGCAGTCAAAAGGAGGCCTCCATGCAGGAGCCAGTAGAGCCCGCACAAGGCAAGAGCGTTCGTGCGTTCACCCTGTGGGGACTTACCGGATGCGGCGCTGGTGCGCTTGCCGGAAGCGTGATCGGGTGGCCGGTGGCGATGACCATTGCCCCAGCTCTGGAAGACCCGACGGAAGCGCTTCAGGCGGTTTTTGCGCTCGCGCTCCTGATAGCCGGCGCCGGAGCGGGCACGGCCATGGGCATGGCTCTGAGGAAGCGGAGAGTCCCTCTCATCGCTATCGTCACCGCCCTCGGCTTTCCTTTTGCATTTCTCGTTTCCTTTATGCTCTCGGGTCTCGCCTTCTCCTGGATTTCCTTCAGCGCCCTATCGAGCTTGCAACGCGCCGCCGTCATAGCCACGGTGACCGCCATCACGGGAGGTATCTTCGGCGCTTTCGCCGGCGCCATGCTTGGGCTGCTGTTGAGGGGACGGAGAGGCGCAGGCTGCCTGGCAGCGGGCGGTGCGGCGGGCGGCATCGTCGCCGGTCTTGTGATGATGACCGCGCTGGAGATGCTCTCCCGGGGCCCGCAGATGGCGGCTGTCACGCTCATGGTGGGGCTGGTCGTCTCGGCTGCGGCCGTGGGCGCCGGGCTGGGAGCGGCGCTGGGCTACCTGGAAAGAAGCAAGGCTGAAGGCCCGCCTTAGCGCCAGTCGCCAAGAGGGATAACCTGGCAGCCCAGGGCACGCCCCTGATGCTTAGGATTGGCGGTGACCAGGGGGCAGGAGTGCTTTATCGCAACGGCAGCATAGCAGGCGTCGCGGTCCCCCTGCCTACCAGGCCAACGGTATCCTGCGCTCGCGGACGGGGAAGCAGTAGATAGCATCCTGGGGACATTCCCGCTCGCACAGGAAGCACCCCTGGCAATCGCGCAGGTACTTGATGTAGACCTTGTTGGTCTCTCTGTCCATGCGCAGGACATCCATGGGACAGTAGTCCACGCAGATTTCACAGCCGTCGCATAGCTCCCAGTCTATTCTCCTTACGCCCATGAGACCGCTCCTTTCTCAATCTTGATGGCGCCAATATTCTCAGCGGCCTGCCATAGGGGGTGAAGGTGTTCCGGCCGCTCCGGCCGGAAGCGATACCTCCCCATGGGCACGTCCTCGGTGCTTATCTTGAGATTCTCCCCCTCCTGCTTCATGTTGATCCACTTGAGCCAGTTGACGTTGTCGGTGTAGGGGTAGTCCTCCCGCAAGGCTACGCGGGACTCCGTCCGGAAGAGGGCGCTCTTGAGCTGGAGCTCGGCTATCTTCGCCATGCTGCTCGCCTCGATGGCCATGCGCAAGTAGTGATGGTCGTAGGCCTGGAGCAGGGGCGCCTGGTTCTTCAGTATGTCCTCCACCTCCGCAATAGCCTTCTTCATGCGCTCTCCATGCCTGATGAGCAGCACAGTGTAGGGGGCGACGACCTCCTGAACGGCCAGCACCACCTGGTCGGGCTCGATGCCGTCCTTCCTCTGCAAGGGCTGGTAAAGCCGCTCCCTGAGCTCCGCCACCTGCGCGCGGTCAATCTGAGGCTCGCCCGCCTCCTGAGCGTAGCGGGCCGCCGCGACGCCGGCGGTCACCCCCGAGGTTGCCGCACAGCCCAGGCTCTTGGTCATGGCCTGGGCCGCCGCCGATTCGCCGCAGGCGAACAGGCCGGGCAGCGACGACTGGAACCGGCGGTCCACGGCGAGGCCTACCTGGGCGTGAGGGGCGGTGATCATCCACTCGATGGGCTTGACGAACCGGTCCCCGACCAGGAAGCCGGCCCTCTGGTGCATCAGGCTCGCCAGAGGCAGGGCCTTCTTTATACGGCCCACCTGCTCCGGATCGAGATGCGTCATATCCATGTAGATAGGACCCTTCCCCTGCCGGACCTCCAACCCCATGGCCAGGCAGCGCATGCCGGCGATGGCGCGGTCCTTGCGGACGGGGTCGTACTTCTCCATGAACCGCTCGCCGCGGCCGTTGAGCAGGCGGCCACCCTGGCCGACATACATGTTCATGCCCGGCCCTATGTCCCAGTGGGCGACGAAGGCGTTGTTGAGCGAGAAGTCGCTCTCGGTGTCGCACACCGTCGCCCCGGCCCGCAGGGCCGCCACCGTGCCGTCGCCGGTGGTATCCCGCTGCCCCGGCGGCAGGCTCTTGTAGCGGCACATGCCCGAGGCCAGAATGGTGACCCCTGCCTTGAAGATATGGAATTCGCCGTTCATAACATCGAAGCCGGCGGCGCCGACGACCCGCCCGTCGTGAGTGAGGAAGTCGGTCACCATCGCCCGATTGACCTGCTCCACGCCCTTCTCCAGGGAAGCTTTGCGCATGGCCTCCATGAGGTTGGGGCCGTTAAACATGAGGCCGAGGTCGCGGGTCCAGCCGGGCACCCGCTCCAGCTCACCGCTGTCTTTCCGCACGAAGTCCACCCCATAGGACATCATGTCCTGCATCACCAGATGGGCCTGCTCCAGGTGGTCCTGGACGCGGTCCTGCATCCGCAGGTAGCCGCCGTCCCTGACCATATCCTTGAACATGGCATCCAGGTCATCGGTAGGCAGAGGGACGTTGAAGAAGCCGGCGGCGAACGCGCTGCAGCCGCTCTTGCCGACGTTGCCCTTGCAGACCTGGAGCACCCGTTTGGCCCCGGACTCCCGGGCCTTGATGGCCGCGAAGGTGCCGGCGATGCCGCCGCCGATCACCAGGACATCGGTCTCGTGAGTTACATCAGACATGCTCTCACCCTCCTTCACTCTGTTCAGGACAAGCTCTGCCCCCTCTCTCCTTTTGACAAAAGGAAGAGAGGGGGTGATGGTTTCTTTAGAGAGGCTGCGCCCCTCTCAGACGCCTGCTACCCTCTCCGTTTGGAGAGGGGACGCCCACTTTTCACGCGGTTATGCGGCCCTCTTAGACGCCTCCTAGTTCAAATCCCAATCTTGGAATAACAGATGTGTGAGGAGTCTACTGACCACCCCGTTCCCCGGCCGGGATGCCGCTGGAGCTTGCCGTCGGGCAGCCTCTCAAACACCACGCCAAAGCCCTCCATTTCCTTGAGCCTGGCGGGGAAATCGTCGTAGTGGTCCTGGAGACGTTCCTGGTCGCAGAGATAGTGGGCGCGGACGACCATGTCGGTGAACATCCGCTCGCGGTCGTCTTCTTCAGGGAGGAAGAGAACGGACGACATCATCGTTTCTTCATATGTTGTGGAGTCTCTCGTCAGGATACATCCCGGCTTGCCAGCGCCTGCCGGGCCGCTTCTCTGCCGGCGATGCGGCCGAAGACCAGGGCGGTGGCCAGTCCTGAGGAGTCTCCGGAGTTATAGCTTCCCATGTACGTCCTCACGCCACCGACGGTGTAGGGCTTTCCGAAGGCCCAATTGACGATGGAGCCGGCGGCGTAGAGGCCGGGGATGGGCTTGCTGTCCCGGTCCAGCACTTGGGCGGCGCTGCTTATCTTCAGCCCGCCGAGCGGGTGGTTCAGCCCCGGAATCACCGGATAAAAGGCGTAGAAGGGCGGCGTATCGATCTTCTGGGCGTTTTCTGTCTTGGGTATGGGCAGCCCGAGGGCCTTGCCGTCCTTGACGGCGGCGTTGAACTCGTCGACCGCCTTCTTCAGACGCGCCGGCTGCATGTCTATCTTGATTGCCAGATCCTCGAGGCTCTGGGCCACCTGGAATACCTCTTCGCCTCGCGGATAGGCCTTGTAGACGTCCGGGTACATGGCCCTCACCTTCTCATCGAATATGAGGGCGGCCTTGTTCCGGGGCTGGTAGGCGATGGAGTTGGCTATAGTGTCGCTGTCGGCGATGCCTTCATCGATGAACCTCTGGCACTCCATGTTCAGGTATATGCCCAGGGGGTAGATGAGCCTTATGCGGCGGGACGGCCCCTCCCCGTAGAACTTGTCGGTGGTACGGATGTGGCAGGTGCTCAGGTTGGCCATCTGCGCTCCCAACTCCAGCGCCATCAGGTGCCCATCGCCGGTGTTGGTGGGACAGCCGGTGAGGACAGTGCCATAGGCTATGTCCGGGCCCACGTACTTGAGGAGCATCTCGTGGTTGGCCTGGTAGCCGCCTGTAGCCAGGATGACGGTTCCGGCATGTAGGTCGGCGATGCCGTTCTCGCTCCTGGTCCGCGCCCCGGTCACCTGCCCGCTCTCATCCGTCAACAGCTTCACGGCCCTGGCCTGGAACTGGATGGTGACGCCCCGGTCCTCGACGGCCTGGTACAGGTACCTGATGAGACCAGGGCCCCTTCCCCTCACCAGGGTACTGGCGAAGATGGGCCTTCTCTCCAGAAAGGGTATCTTCAGGTCGTCGCGGAGCCAGCGGCAGTCGCCGGGCAGCCTTTCCAGGTAGGTCCTCATCAGGTCCAGGTCGACCCGGCCCCATCCCCTGACCCGGTGACGATCGAGCAGTTCCTCCAGGGGCGCCTCCAGCTCAAAGCGGCCCAGACCTCCGCCGCCGGCGCGGGCGGTGTCGTTGGCGGGCCCGCCGGGGATGATCGCTCTTATCCCTTTGCCGATCATCGGGGGCAACTTGTCCACGACTGCCGCCCGGGCGCCGGCCTCCGTGACTTCGATGGCGGCCACCAAGCCGGCCATGCCAGCCCCAAGGATGAGGACGTCTGGCTGAACGGTGGAACTCTTTCTGCTCAAGGTACAGGCACCTCCTCCGCGTGAGGCATGGTCAGCTTGGTCTTCCCAAGGCAAGACCTGCTGGCGAGCATATCACCTTTGTGTCTTCAGTGTCCAGCAGCTTCAGACAGTCACTGCGAGCCCGGATGCAATAGGGGCGAAGCAATCTCACCCTGGTTCTTCCAAGGAGTTCCTTCCCCAATAAGAACATCTCCTATGAAAGAGTGATGTATCGGGACGCCTTCGTGGCAATGACAGTTTTGGGTACCCAGTGGTAGAATAGGCGCCGACCGACATGGAAAGCAGATTGCAGACTTGACCGGTGGTCCGGAGCATCACAACCACCGAGAGACGCTCTTAAAGGCCGTCCCCGGACTGTTATTAACCTTGGGACTGGCGATAGTAGCCTTCGGCACCTGGTGGTTCCTCGCCAATACCTGGCTCAAGTTCAGCGCCCTCTTGTGGGCTTTCATGTACTCTATCATCGCGGCAAATTTGGTGCCGGCGCTGTCCAGCAAGAGATTTCATCAGGGGATCGATCTGTCCTCCACCCATTTGCTCAAGTTCGCCATCGCTCTGCTTGGCTTGACGTTCAGCGCTTCGGTGTGGGTTGAGCTGGGCGGGATGGGCATAGCCGCGGTAATCATGAATCTTCTCTTCACCTCGGCTTTCGGATATGTCTTCTGCAGATATGTCTTGAAGCTGGATGGGGCGCTGCCCTTGCTGCTGATGGTCGGCACATCCATCTGCGGCGCAACGGCCATCGCCGCGACGGGGCCGGCCCTCAGGGCAAAGGCGGAAGAAATGGGGTTGGCGGTGGCGGTCGTCACACTCTTCGGGTTGGTGGCGATGTTTGGCTATCCGCTGCTATATTACGGGCCTCTCAACCACTGGCTGAATAATCTCCCTCTTGCCTACGGCATGTGGGCCGGAATGGGCATCCACGAGACGGCCCAGGTGATAGCCGCTGGCAGCCAGGTGGAAGGTGCCGCCTCCATCGCCATATCGGCGAAGTTCATCCGGATATTCATGATCGGGCCGATGGTTTTCGCGAGCCTACTTATGTCTCGGGGCTCCTCCAGCAAGGCGTCTGCCAGACGGATCAGGTGGGCCACGCCGTGGTTTGCCGTGGCTTTCATCGCCCTGACGTTAGTGAACTTCGGACTGGACTCGCTGCCGATTCGCAGCTGGTGGGCCGACTTCAACAACGGCTATTTGAAGTCGGGGGTCACTTTTCTTCTGGCCTGGTCGTTCGCTGCCGTTGGCCTGAAGGTAAGGTTCTCTGCCATTCGCACTGTCGGATTCAAAGCGATTGTCGGAGGCATCGTGGTCTCGGTAGTGGCTGGGGGAAGCGCGCTCCTTCTCGTCAAATATCTGTGGATCCCGCTGTCGGGCTGAATATCTCCCATCTCTACCACGGCAGGGGTATCCTTCTCTCGTAGACCGGGACGCAGTAGACAGCGTTCTCCGGGCAGACGCGCTCGCAGAGGAAGCAGCCCTGGCAGTCCCTCAGATACTTGATGAAAGCCTTCTGGCTCTTTCCATCCATTTTCAGGACATCCATGGGACAGTACTCGACGCAAATGCTGCAGCCGGTACATCTGGCAACGTCTATCTTTCTTACGCCCATTTCACACGCTCGCCCTCGATTCGTATTATGCCCTGTCTCTCAGCCACTCGCCAAATCGGGTGGAGGTCTTTCCCCTTCTCTGGTTTGAGCTTATATCGATGCAAAGGCACTTCAACTGCACTTGTGCTTATCTGCTCCCCTTCCTTCTTTACCGTTACCCACTTCAACCAGTTGATATTGTCCATATAGGGATAGTCCTCCCTCGCCGTCTCCCTCGATTCCTGCCGGAACAGGGAACTCTTCAAGAGGAGCAGAGACACCAACGCCAGGTTGCGAGCCTCTACAGCCATCCTCAAATAATGAGGATCATAGGCCTTCAACAAAGGTACCTGGTCCCTCCAAATACTCTCGATTTCCTTCAATGCTCTCGACATACGCTCCTCACTTCTCAAGGTCCATACATCATAGGGCATGACGGCTTCCTGTAGCGACAAGAGCACTTGATCAGGCTCGATCCCATCCTTCCTCAGCAGGGGCTCTAGCATTTGCCTCTTCAATTCACTGATCTGTTCCGCGTCCGCTTCCGGCGGCGATACCTCGCGGGCGTACTCTGCCGCATGTTTGCCGGCCCTGGCTCCAGAGGTCATCGCGCCGGCAAGCGCGTTCTGCCCCCAGGTCCCGCTTGACGGCATGGCATCTCCGCAGGCAAAAAGCCCGGGGAGTGTGGTCTCATACCTCCTGTTGACCAATAGCCCACCCCGGACGGATGGACCCTCAGTGACCCATTCTATCTTCCTGGTGAACCGGTCGCCAGCCAAAACCCCCGCCCGCTCCCACATCATCATCGGCGAGGGGATCACTCGTCTCATCAGACGCACCTTCTCGGGCTCGATGTGGGTCATATCGAGGTACAGCGGCGTTTTCCCGCGCTTGGCTTCTATAGCACAGGCAGCGCTCAAAGTGTGAAGCTCCGTCCGTTCTTTGAGGACTGGATCGTACTTCTCAACAAATCTCTCGCCGTCAGCATTGACCAAAGTGGCGCCAGAACCCATGTACATGTTGTTGCCAGGGCCGATATCGTACATCGCCGGGCCTGTATTTACTCCTCCGCTATCAAAACCCGTCAGGGTCAGGCCGGCTCGGTAGGCGGCGGCGATGCCATCCCCGCTGAGGTTGCGATGGCCCGGTCTCCGTGTCTTCAACCAGGTCCGCCCCGCAGCCAGAACTACGCTCTTGGCCATGAATTCGTGGACCTCACCGCTATCCGTATTGAATCCGATTGCACCGGCGATTCTGCCGCCGTCTGTCAACAGATCGACTATCATTACTCTGTCAACGAGTTTCACTCCGGTTCTTGACGCTGCCCTCCTCATCGCTTCCATCATCTGGTACCCACCGTGAAACATGATGCTGGTAAACTTTCCCCGGCCGACCTGGCGCTGGAGTTTGCCCTGGGCCGTCTTCACGAACTCAACTCCAAGACTGTCCATCTCCTTGATTCTGTCGGCGGAGTCATCCAGGTGGTCTTCGAGCTTCTCTTGATCGCAGAGGAAATGCGACTTTATCACGGCTTCCCTGAAGCAATCCTCCCTGTCGTCCTCGTCAGGCGAAAAGGCCTGTATCACACCGGCGGCAAAGGCACTGCATCCACTTCTACCTACGCTCGCCTTATCTACTTGCACCACCTCAGCAGCGCCTGCTTCCCTGGCCTTGATAGCGGCAAAGGTCCCTGCGATGCCACCGCCGATCACCAGGACATCGGTCTCGTGTTCTTGGTTGTTCATCCTCTTACCCCCTGCCCCCTCTCTCCTTCGACGGAGAGAGGGGGTTCATATTTTATAGAGGGGCTGCGCCCCTCTATGACAACCCCCTCATCCTGGCCTTCCCTCCCCGGCAGCGTTACGAGCTTGTAGTGGAGATGGCAGGATACCCAGTGACCGGGGAATTTCTCGATAAGCGGCGGCTCTATATGCGGGCAGATTTCAAAGACCTTGGGACAACGGGTGTGGAAGCGACACCCGGAGGGCGGATTCATCGGCGAGGGGACGTCCCCCTGGAGCACGATGCGCTCCCTTTTGAGATGAGGGTTGGGGATGGGAAGCGCGGATAGCAGGGCCTCGGTGTAGGGATGGAGGGGGTGCGCGAAGATTTCCTGCGTGGGCGACAGCTCGGCAATCTTCCCCAGGTACATCACCAGCACCCGGTGCGAGATGTGGCGTATCACCCCCAAGTCGTGCGCAATGAACAGGTAGCTGAGCTTGAATTCGTCCCTTAGTTCCTGGAGCAGGTTCAGTATCTGGGCCTGCACCGAGACATCCAGGGCGCTGACCGGCTCGTCGGCGACGATGAGCCTGGGGTTCACCGCCAGGGCGCGGGCGATGCCGACCCGTTGCTTCTGGCCGCCGCTGAACTCGTGAGGGTAGCGCTGAGCATACTCCGGCTCCAGGCCCACACGCTTCAGGAGCTCCTCCACCCGGCGCCAGCGCTCCTTTTCATCGCCCAGGCCGTGGACGAGCAAGGCTTCGTCTATGGAATCGCCGATGCGCATCCGGGGGTCGAGGGACGACTGGGGGTCCTGGAAGACCATCTGCGCCTTGCGGCGGAAATCCTTCAGCGCAGCTCCGTTCAGCTTCGTTATCTCCTGCCCCTCGAAGAAGACCTCCCCCGAAGTCGGCTCCTCCAGCCGGAGGATGGTGCGACCGAGGGTGGACTTGCCGCAGCCCGATTCCCCCACCAGCCCCAGGGTCTCCCCCTGTTCCATATGGAAGGAGACACCGTCCACCGCCTTGACGGTGCCGATGTGATGCGCCAGCAGGCCCGCGGTCATGGGATAGTATTTCCGCAAGTCGCGCACTTCTAATAGCTTGCCGTTCTGGGTCAGACAGGCCTCCCTCTAACCACATCAGCGCCGCTCAGTGGTGTCATTGCGAGGGGCAAAGCCCCGAAGCAATCCGAACCCATTTCCCCAACGGATTGCTTCGTCACTTCGTGCCTCGCAAAGACAGAACGGGCTGAAGGCCAAACACCGGAGACTCCCGGTGAAGATAGCAGGCCACCCGGCGGCCGGGAGCGGTGACGTACTCCGGCGGCCTCTTCTCCAGGCACATGGGCATGACATAGGGACAGCGCGGATTGAAGTTGCAGTCGTCCGGCGGATCAATCAGGCTCGGGATAGTGCCGGGAATGCACTCCAGCTTCTGCTTTGCGCCGGAGGGGTCAGGCAGGCAGCGGAGCAGCGCCTGAGTATAGGGGTGCTGGGGCTTATCGAAGATATCCAGGAGCGAGCCGACCTCGGCGACCCGGCCCCCGTACATCACCACAATCCTGTCGGCCATCTCCGCCACCACCCCCATGTCATGGGTGATGAAGATAATGGACATCCTCTGCTGCTTCAGATTGCGGAAGATATCGAGCACCTGGGCCTTGGTGGTGACGTCCAGGGCAGTGGTCGGCTCATCGGCGATGAGAATCTCGGGATTGCAGGCCAGCGCCTGGGCCACCATCACTCTCTGCTTCATCCCCCCCGAGAACTGGTGAGGGTAATCGTCAATCCGCTTCTCGGCCGCCGGGATGCCTATCTGCTTCATCAACTCGAGGGCCCTCTCGCGCGCCTGACTCTTTGTCATACCCAGATGGAGCCTCATCGGCTCAGCTATCTGGTCACCCACCTTGAGGACCGGATTCAGGGAGGACTGGGGGTCTTGAAAGACCATCGCTATCTTGGAACCGAGCAGACGGCGCATCTGGGCGGGGGGATATGTCAGAAGGTCCTCTCCGTGGT
>JAUYGE010000082.1 GCA_030690705.1 Dehalococcoidia bacterium
GCATTCCACACGTACGCTCTTACCTGAGCGTTTGTGGAAGACTCTGACATCGGTGTCATGGAAAGCAGCCTCCTCGCTCATAGATATCTTGTGCACTTTCCACTCGTTATTGGGCAGAACCTCTTGAAGTGTCGACAAAACCGTGTATTCGAAACCTTTACCTCGAATCATAGGAATGACTTTTGGCTCATTAAGGATTTCAGCAATGTGAATCAAAGGCACATTAAAAGCTTCGCAATATTGCTCGATCTTCTCTTGCCAAGCGCTCTTCATAGCCATAGATTATGGATCCTCAAGGCATTGGGACATGCTAATTCCGAGTGCCTTACATATCTTGTCCACCGTCGCAATCGTCACATTCTTCTCAGCGCGCTCAATCATACCGATGTAGGTGCGGTGTACACCGGCGCGTTCGGCCAGAGCTTCTTGAGAAAGGCCCATCTTCAGACGCTGAGCGCGTACTCTTTGACCAAACCTCACCACGACTTCATTCTTCATGTACGTTGACGAGTATATCCGGCCGCTAACTTTAGTTCTACATACTAAAGTTAGCGCAGGGGCATCATCGAACTTGTTGAACAGGAAAGTCCGAAATGGTCAACATAATGTTCTGTATGGCCCCAGATATATGCGTTCCTATGAAGATTGCCATCCCAAGTTGACGACCACGATCCTAACCATCAGGTTCGACATCTCTCCACTGCGATTATATAATTGGAAGTTGCACGCCAAGCCGGCCGGAAGGAGGTTCGCACAGCGATGAGCCTGCCGAGAGAAGTCATTCGCGCCCTGGAATCCATCGTCGGTCCCCAGTACGTCTCCGAAGACCCGGTGGTCACCCATGCTTATACCACCGGGGGTTCCTACAGGGATACTGTGCAGGGTCGAGGCAACGTGCGCCCTGCCGGTGTCGTCCTGCCCGGCAGCACCGAAGAGGTACAGAGCATAGTGAAGCTGGCTAACCGCTACAAGGTCCCCTTTACGCCCCTGAGCACCTTCTGGTATGTTAGCTGCGGCCCGTTGCGCCCCGACACCATCTCAATCGACCTGAAGCGGATGAACAAGCTGGAGATAGACGATCGGAATATGTATGCCGTTTGTGAGCCCTATGTCATCTTCTCCCAGCTCCAGCACGAGGCCCTGAAAAAGGGGCTTTATATGATGGTCCCCGGTGGCGGTTCCCAGGTGTCCGTGGTCAACAACGTCACCGGCGCCGGCTACTCTCCCTTGAACTATCGGATCGGCGGGCCCCAGCGGCGCATCCTGGGGGTAGAATGGGTGCTGCCCGATGGGGAGATACTGAAGCTGGGCTCGGCCTCGATGATGAAGGAATACTTCTGGGGTGAAGGCCCGGGGCCCGACCTGCGCGGCATCCTGCGCGGTCCGCAGGGCTGGCAGGGTGGCCTGGGCATCTTCACCAAAGCCGCCGTCAAGCTCTATCCGTTCCCGCCGGAGAAGCTGGTGCCCACCGGCATCTCTCCGGATACCACCCTGGAGCTGCCCACTAACAGGATGAAGAGGTACAACATCACCTACCCCGACCAGGCCTCCCTGGTCCAGGCGATGCGGGAGATATCCAAGGCGGAGATAGGCGCGGCCATTACCAAGGTGCCGGTGATGTGGCGCTACCGGGCCCGCTCCACCTCGAAGGAGCACTTCTGGGAGCTGTGGAAAGGGGCCAAGGCGGAGATAGAGAAGAGCACCGAGACTATCCTCTTGGTGATGATCATCGGCTACACGTCGGAGGGGCACCTGCAGCACGAGGAGCGGGTGTTGACGGACATTGTCAAGGAGACTGGCGGCAACATGCGCCGCACCAGGCAGACTGATGAGTCGTGGATCAAGAACGCCGACAGCGCGGGGATGTGGTGGTCGGCCGGCGGCTACATCTCGGTGAAGATAAATGTGGACTGTCTCGACCACGCCCTCAAGAGCGGGCGGGACGCCGCCATGTTGAAGAAAGACTACCTGCGCTGGCAGGTTGACGACTACGGAGACCCCGGCTGGTTCCAGATAAGTGAGTTCGGTCACCACGGCTACAACGAGTTCCTGACCGAGTTCGATCCCTACCAGGAGCAGGCCCGGCCCAAGGCGGATGAGTGGTACGTGGCGGCGGTGAAGCAGGACGTCGACGAGGGGTGCTATTCGGGGATGCAGATGAACTACGGGCCGGTGGAGTTGGTTGGCCCGGCATATGGCGACCACCATATAGTTCTGAAGGAGCTGAAGGCGATGTTCGACCCGAACAACGTCTCCAATCCGCCGCGGCCCTTCGACTTTGACGAGAACCTGGAGCGCTACTGTCCTAATGTCAAACGGGACTGGTGAAGAACATGGCCTGTCATTGCGAGGCCCCGCTAGGTAGGGGCCGAAGCAATCCGTGGACGTGGGGTGACGGATTGCTTCGCTACGCTCGCAATGACATGAGAGGACACCCTCTTCTGTTGAGGGAAAATTGGACATGAGGCTTTTCGAACCCATTGAAATCAACGGCATGCAGCTGAAGAACCGCATCGTGATGCCGGCGATGCACATGAACTTCGGAGTCACCAACCGGCGCGCGCGGGGCTACTACGTGGAGCGGGCGAAGGGAGGCGCCGGGACCATAATCATGCCGGCGCTCACCCCGGATGCTCTCATCAGCGACGAAGTCTGGCAGGGAAGAGGGAACGTGGCCAGTTTCCTGGCTCGATTGCAGCAGCTGGCCGGCGAGGTGCGCCGGTACGGCGCCCGCATCGGGCTGCAACTCTGGATGGGCGATATGTTTCCTGCCGGCTTGTGGGGTGGATACGGGATGGGTGCAGACATCATCACCGGCGATAGGGTGGCGCCATCGACCGCGGCGGCCAAGCGAGGTCTCACCAAGATGGAGATTGAGACTATTATTGAGAACTTCGCCGGGGCGGCGGTGCGGGCCAGGGAGGGCGGCCTGGATTTCGTGGAGATTCACGGCGCTCACGGTTATCTGGTGGAGCAGTTCTTTTCCCCGTTGTTCAACAAGCGGTCAGACGAGTACGGGGGAAGCCTGAAGAACCGCATGCGCTTCGGTCTGGACTGCGTGCGCAGGACAAGGGAGATGGTGGGCCGCGACTATCCGGTCCTCTTTAGAGTCGGGGCCGTGGAGAAGCCAGCGGGCGGCGTCACCCTGGCGGACAGCGTCGAGTACGCCGTGGAACTGGAAAAGGCCGGGGCGGACCTCATCGATGTCTCTACCGGCGACCCATCCCCTCATTTCTCGCCGCCTGAAGGGCCTGAAGGGTGCTTCGTCCCCTGGGCGGCGGCGATCAAGGCCAGGGTGAAGGTGCCGGTGATGGGGGTGGGCCGGATTCTCACCGCCGCGGCTGCCGAAGAATGCTTGCAGAAAGGCTACCTGGACCTGGTGGGCGTCGGGCGGCAGCTCATCGCCGACGCTCATTGGGCGGAGAAGATAGCTGAGGGGCGCGAACGTGATGTGGTTTCCTGCCTCTACTGCAACAGCTGTCTGGATGCAGTGATGGTGAAACACACCGAGGCCAGCTGTCCGGTCAACCCTGACCTGGGACAGGAGGGGGGCTAGCCGCATGCCGGTCTCCAGGGAAGTCCTCGACGAAATCGCCCTGAGCGAAAAAGAGTACCAGCTCATAGTGCAACGGCTGGGACGCGAGCCCACCGAGGTGGAGCTGGGGATGTTCGGATCGCTCTGGAGCGAGCACTGCGGCTACAAGCATTCCAAGCTATTGTTGCGGCGCTTTCCCTCTCGGAGCCGCAGGGTGCGCACCAAGGTGGGGGAAGAGAACGCCGGCGCAGTGGATATCGGCGACGGGCTGGCGGTGGTGATGAAGATAGAGTCGCACAATCACCCTTCGGCCATTGAGCCCTTTCAGGGAGCGGCCACCGGGGTGGGTGGCATCGTTCGCGATATTTTCACCATGGGGGCACGCCCCATCGCTCTCCTCAATTCGCTGCGCTTCGGCCCGTTGGAGGAACCGCGCAACCGCTACCTGTTTGAAGGAGTGGTGGGGGGTATCGCCAGCTACGGCAACTGCCTGGGCATCCCTGATGTGGGCGGAGAGGTCTACTTCTCCCCTGTCTATTCCGGCAACCCTCTGGTCAACGCCATGTGCGTCGGCCTGGCAGACCCGAAGAAGCTTATCAGCGCCAGGGCCGGCGGAGCGGGAAACCCGGTGATGCTGGTGGGCGCTGACACCGGGCGCGACGGTCTCCACGGGGCGTCCGGGTTGGCGTCGAGGACATTTGAGGAGGTGCGGGAGCTGCGGTCGGCGGTGCAGGTGGGCAATCCCTTCCTGGAGAAGCTGCTCATTGAAGCCTGCCTGCAGCTTGCGGAGACCGACTGGATTGTGGGGATGCAGGACCTGGGGGCGGCCGGGCTCACCAGTGCCAGCGTTGAATCTGCCGACAGGGGCGGCGTCGGCATCGAGATCGATGTGCTGCGCGTCCCCCGGCGCGAGGAGGGGATGACTCCCTACGAGGTCATGCTCTCCGAGTCTCAGGAGAGAATGCTGGTGGTGGTGAAGCGGGGCTATGAGGAAAAGGTGAGAGAGCTTTTTCAACGCTGGGACCTGCGGTGTGACATCGTGGGCCAGGTCACCACTGACGGGCTGGTGCGCGTGAAGGAGGGGAACCGGGTGGTCGCCGAGCTGCCAACGAAGTTGCTGGTCAACCCTCCTCTGTACACGGTTGAGTGCCGGAAGCCGGCGTGGCTCACCCGCCTCCAGAAGACGGAGTTGGACCAATTAGATGATGTCGCCCCCGCCAAGGTGGGGGACGTCCTTCTGCAAATGCTCGCTTTCCCGACCATCGCCAGCAAGGAATGGATTTATCGCCAGTATGACCATCAGGTGCAGACAAACACGGTTATTGGGCCGGGAAGCGATGCCGGGGTGCTGCGCGTGAAGGGCACCAAGAAGGCCATCGCCCTGACAACGGATGCCAACGGCAAGTATTGCTATCTCGACCCCTATCAGGGCGGGGCCATGGCTGTCGCTGAGGCGGCCAGGAACCTGATATGCAGCGGAGCAGAGCCCGTCGCTCTGACCAACTGCCTCAACTTCGGCAACCCGGAGAAGCCGGACATCTACTACCAGCTCAAGGAATGCATCCGCGGTATGGCCCGGGCCTGTCGAGTCCTGAAGGTGCCCGTCATCAGCGGAAACGTCAGCCTCTTCAACGAGACCCGTGGCCGGGCGGTGTATCCCACCCCGGTCGTCGGCATGCTCGGTCTGCTTGCGGATGTGGAGAAGCGCTGCTCCTTGGGTTTTTCGCGGGAAGGGGATGAGGTGTTCCTGTTGGGTTGGGAAGAAAGCACTGCGTCCCGGGCTCTGGCGGGCAGTGAGTACCTGGAGAAGTTCCACGGCACGGTCGCGGGGAGGCCGGCCATAGATTTGGAGCAGGAAAGGCGCCTCCAGCGCTGCTGCCTTCGGGGTATTCGAGCCGGCCTTGTCCGTTCGGCGCATGATTGCTCTGAGGGCGGCTTGCTGGTGGCCCTGGCGGAGTGCTCCGTGGCCGGCGGCCTGGGCTTTGAGGGAGAGGTGTGGGGGGCTCCCGCGAGACGGGATGTCGCCCTTTTCGGTGAAGCGCCGTCGAGGATAGTGGTAACCATCGAGCCGGGCAGGCGGGGGGAACTGGTGGCTCTCGCGGAAAGTGAGGGCGTGCCCGTGAAGATGCTCGGTACGGTGGGAGGACAGCGTCTTGTTGTTCCTGGCCTTGTTGACCTCAGGCTCAGCGCACTGGAGCGAGCCTGGCGGGGCGGGCTGGAGGCGGCGCTGACTAGTGGGAAGTGAAGTTACTTCAGCGCCTGCGTAACCTGAGCCTGCGCTACCAGGTGATGCTCGGAATCGCGGCGGCCTTCCTCATCCTCTTCGTGGCCACGAGCTACGTGGCCCTGAGCGTAACCCGGCAGAGCACGGATGCCATATCGGAGGCGCGCCTGCGCCTGGTGGTTGTGGTAGCTAGTTCGGTGGACGCTCTGGTTAGCCGGGCGGCATACCAGCTACAGGATGCGGCCTCCTCTTATTTTCCAGCGGAAAGACCCGGTTCGCTGCGAGGTGAAGTCGAGGCGCTCTACCGGGAGCGTGGCCTATCTGAGACCTTTGAATGGCTTGCCCTGGTCCGCTTCCATGATGGGGCCGAGGCCGAGGTGGTGTCGCCCCTGGCCTCTCTTGAGCCCGGTCTGGCACAATCTGAGGTGGTGCTTGGCGCCCGGCAGACCGGGGCAATACGGATAGGTGAGCTGTCTCTTCCGGCATTTGACCAGCCCAGGCTGGTCTTCGCTGTCTCCGTCTTCAGTCGCGGGGGCAACCCGGACCAGGTGCTTGTCGCTGGCATGTCGCCCGGCCGCCTGATCGACTTGCTTCCTCAAGGCGAGGGTCTGATGGCGCGCATCATCGATGCCGATGGCGTGGTCGTGGTGGACCGCCTGGGTGGTGTCATAGGAGAAAGGGATGAGCACATGAGGTTGCTGAGGCCTCTTATCGAAGCTGGGAAACCGGGCATGGTCATCCACAAAGAAACAGCTGACTATGGCCATCTTGTCGCCTACGCGTCCCTGCGCGGCCTGGACGGAGGGGTATTGCTGGAGGAGCCGCAGGATGCAGCCCTCTCGGTGCCGAGCAGGCTGAGGACGAGCATGCTCTGGCTGGGCATCGTGGCTCTGGCTGTGCTGGTCGTCAGCGCCGCCCTCCACTCCCAGATGGTCATCCGTCCGGTCATCGGACTGGCCCGGGCCACTCAGAATATCACCCGAGGGGTCCTTGATGAGCCCGTCCCGACCAGTGGCCTCGGGGAAGTGGAGATGCTGGCCAGAAATCTGGAAGCGATGCGGCTGGCCTTGAAAGAGGCCCATGAACAGAGGCTCGGCTTTGAGAGAGAGCTGGAGGAGCGAGTGCGCGAACGCACCCGGCAAGTGGAGAAGCTCATGTCTCAGATTATTTCAATTCAGGAGGAGGAGCGGCGCCGGCTGGCGCAGGAGCTTCATGATGACACTGCCCAGACCCTGGCCACCGTCCTGGTCAATCTTCAAGCGGCCCAGCAGGTGCCGGACAAGGACAAGGCTCAGGAGTTGGTAGCCAGGGCTCTTGCCCAGCAGGCGCAGGTGCTCATCGACATACGGCGCATCATCTCCGCCCTCCGTCCGGCGGCGCTCGATGACCTGGGTCTGGTCTCGGCCCTGCGGGCCTATGCCGAGGAAAGACTTGGTGTCGGGGGTGTCGGCGTCCAGTTTGACGTGGTCGGAGGGGAGAGGCCGCTCTCGCCGGCGGTGGAGACAGCGGTCTTCCGCATCCTCCAGGAGGCGGTGAACAACATTGCCAAGCACGCCGGGGCGCGGAGGGCCTCGCTTCATCTGGAATTCGGGCCGGATAGCCTCACGGCAACAGTGAATGATGACGGCCGGGGCTTCGATGTGGACAAAGTCCTCTCCCACGACAAGGTGGGCCTCCAGGGTATGAGGGAGAGGGCGGCTATCATCGGGGCCCGTCTGAAGCTGGAATCCAGGACCGGTCAGGGCACCAGGGCTGAGCTCTATGTGCCTCTTCCTTCGATGGAGGTTAAGGGTGGCTAAGATTCGAGTAATGCTGGTGGACGATCATGCCCTCTTTCGCCAGGGCCTGCGGACGCTGCTCGAGAGCCGTGAGGAATTTGAGGTAATTGCCGAGGCGGTAGATGGGCAGGAAGCGGTCGAGAAGGCCGGTGAGCTGCGCCCGGATGTGGTGCTCATGGATATTAGCCTTCACGGTATGGACGGTCTGGCAGCCACCCGGTTGATTCGGAGCCAGTTTCCGCAGATAAAGGTTTTGGTGGTCACTATGCACGGCGGAGATGAGTATTTCTTTCGCGCCCTGGAAGCGGGAGCTTCTGGGTATGTGACCAAGGAGGCAGCTTTCTCCGATGTGTTGGCGGCCATCCAGTCCGTCCACCAGGGACAGATGTTCATCAACTCGTCGCTCACCAGGAGGCTGGTGGAGGAATACCTGGGGAGGGTGAGCACCGGCGTGGAAAGGGAAAGCTACGCCAAGCTCACTGAGAGGGAGCGCGAAGTAGTGGGCCTGGTAGCGGCGGGCAAGACTAACCGTGAGATAGCCGACGAGCTGAGCATAAGCATCAGCACCGTCCAGACCCACTGCGCCCATGGCATGGATAAGCTGAATCTCAACAGCCGCACCGAGCTTATGAACTACGGCCTCCGGCTCGGCCTGGTCCGTCCTCCTGCCAAGCCTCTCGACTGACTGCGGCGCCCCCCCCCGGGGCAGATACAAAAATAGTGCCTCGCACTACCTAAAATAGTGTCTTGCACGATGCCTCTCAGACATGAACCGGTCTAGAATTAGTGCAGTCAAGTGGAGATGGCAAATGCCGCCGTCTTTACCAGACCCTTGTGCTGTGCCCTAATTGGAACGAGACGGAGTACGCCGTCGGGAATTGCAGGGCCGGAGAACGAAAGGAGAACCAATGAAACATGTAACGGCAGTCAAGATAGGGATATTAGCAGCGTCTTTGGGTATCCTCGCCACCCTGACCAGCGCCTGCGGTGTGCCACAGAAAGACGTTGATGCGCTGAAGCAGCAGCTCGCAACGAAGGAACAAGAACTAGCCGCAGTGAAACAAAATACTCTCATGTTTGTTAAACCCAATGCTCCACCCCGACAACCCGCGCCGCCTCCGGCTCCGGGCACTCCAGTTCCCCCGCCGCCAGTACCCCCTGCCGCACAGAAGGTGCCTCTATTCTTCTACGTGGACACTGTCACCGCCGGCGCGGGGGAGAGCAAGTTCAACGTGGACGCCAGCCGCCTCTGTAGCATAAGCGGCGCGTTCAAGCGGGGTATGCATATTGTCTGGCGGATGAGTGTGGTGGACACCGCCTCCCAGATGGTTCTTCAGAAAACAGAAGTGAAGTCGGCCGTGCTGAATCTTCCCAATGGCGAAACTAAGAACTTCAATTTCGGCCGGCACGGGGCTACCGAGACTTCGCCATGGTTCTGGACTGCTGCCTGGGATGTGCCGCCTGATTATCCGCTGGGCGTCCTCGACTTCTCCGTAACTGTCACGACAAACGATGGCAAGACCGGCACCTTCAAGCAGATACCGGTAAGTGCGCCCGAGAGGGGCATCGAATCAAGGCTGTCCATATACGAGTGACTTTTCATCCACAATGCCGGCGTTGGAGGGGGGACTGAGCCGCTGTTCCCCCTCCAACCCATAATTCTGCAGGTCCGTAGAAAGAGGTTCCATGATGACGAATGCGATGCGCGCACCGGCATGGGCGAAGCTTTGCTTGGCCTGCCTGGGCCTGTTGGTGATATCTTGTACTGGTCCGGCCACTGAGCCGTCAAAGACCGCCTCGCCGGCGCCCGCCCCGGTAGCGATACCCTCCGCGCCCACGGGCCCCGCCGTCGCTCCTTCTGCGGCTTCGCTGGGCGAATTGAAGCTGCTCAGGACCAGCCCCGAGAAGGGAACGGTGGGTACGTCTTTCACCCTCAGCGGTGAAGGACTGCCCGCGGGGAAGGTCCTGGGACTCCAGTGGGCGGCGTGGGAGGGTACCTACGTGACCAAGGTCTCCCCGGACAATGTTGAGTACATCGAGCGTACCTATGCGAAGAAGCGGGTTTCCCTGGGTCCGGTTACGGCTGATGCCCAGGGGAAGGTGAACAAGAGCCTGACTGTGCCTGAGGACCACGGAGAGATCCACGAGATTTATGCCATGGCGGATGGTAAGGATGTGGCCAGGGGCGCCTACCGCATCCTTCGCAGCGTCACGGTCTCGTCCACGAGGGGCCCCGTGGGAGCGCCCATCACCGTCACCGTCAAGGGCATGGCCTCGTCCTACTACCAGAGCACCATGGCCATTCGCTGGGATAATAACTACACCGGCTTCATCTCCACGGTCACCACCAAGGGCACCGCCGTCGCCAAGATCCGCGCCGCCGGTCCGGCGGGTGACCACATACTCCAGGTCTATCCAGCCAGCCACGCCGTGCCGTATCTTAACTCCCATGAAGGCCCGAACTGGCATATCTTCGGGGTCTATCCTGACACCTTCACATTCACCGTCACTAAGGACAATGGGGCGCCGGAAGCGCTCACCGAATGGCCGGAGGACGGGCGTGTTGCCAAGGTGAGCATCAGCGCTCCGAGGACCACCGGCAGCGCCGTTTCGTCCTCTCCTGTTGCCCAGGCGGTGGTCCAGCCTGACTCGGGTCCCATCCTATCCAAGGTCAATCTCCGCGCCGACGGGCTTCCCTCCAATGCGGACGTGGAGCTGTTCTGGGTGACCGCCCGCGGCAACCGCGCCAGCTCCAGCGGCTGGAGCCTGGACTCTATCCCGCTGGGCAAGGCCAAGACGGGTGGCAATGGATCGCTCCAGACCACCTTCGAGGCCCCCGATGACCTGGGCGGCTGGCACACAGTGCGGGTGTACTCAGGCAGCAAGCTGGTGAGCGAGGCCCCGTACTATCTGGAGCGCAGTCTCCTGACGGCCCCGCCCAAGCGGGTGAAGGCTGGCGAGGTGTTCAGCATTCAGATGAAGGGCATAGGCTGGACGGAGCTGGACAACGGAGTCGCGGTCACTTATGACAACAGCTTCGTCGGCATGGCGTGCGGCTTCAATAGCAACGGCAACATCACCCTCTTCCTCAACGCCACCGGCGGGCCGGGGACCCACATCATCGACATCTACCCGATGATTTACGAGGGACATCCCAACAAGCAGATTTTCGACTTCGAACTCCCGCAGCTCACCGCTCTCCAGGACCACCCCAGCCTGGCCCTGGGCTACCGGCTTCCCGTCTTCCGCGTGGCCATCGAGGTGGTCAAGTAAGGCTCATCGCGCACAAGGAGAAAGGCAATGCAGAGAATCGGCTCCTGGTCATGGAAACCGGGCACCTGGATGAAGTGCAACAGGGGTGTCCGGGCTTTGGGGTTGATCAGCGGCATAGCCTTCATGGCGACGGTTGTCACTACCGGGTGTGGAGGCGGCGTGGAGGCAACAAAGGCGGGACAGGCGAAGACCAGGCTGTCGGAAACCGTGGCGCCGGCGCCGGCAACGACAGTGGGCCAGACTGCTTCGGGTGACGCTCAGGGTGCTAAGTTCTTCATCTACGCGGAGACCCTCACCGCCGACCGGCCGAGCGTTTACGGCTTCATCGCCCCGCGTGGGTGCACGCCCAGCGGTGTGTTCAAGCGGGGAGAGAGGATCGTGTGGCGGTTTGAGATCCTCGATGTGGCTACAGGCAAGATCGTTACCAGCGCGGAGGCAGCCAGTGTCAAGCTGAGACTACCCTACGGGGTTGAGCCGCCGGCCGATTTCAAACAGCGTGGCGAGGGACGGGTCCCCGATGCCCCGTGGACGTGGGATGTCTGCTGGGATGTTCCGTTGGACTATCCGATGGGCGTGCTCGATTATACCATCCTCATCACTCTTAAGGATGGACGGACCGGAACCTGGAAGCCGCCCGCGCTGGTGGACCCAGGCCGCGGGATTGATACACGTCCCCAGGTCATTGAGTAGCACGGCGACCAGTTCAGGAACCCTTGTCATCGGCCTTCTCGCATTGTTGGTGTCTGCCTGTGGCGTGGCCGGTGAGCCCGCGGCCAACAAGGTGCCGGAGACGATGGCCGCCAACCCCGCGGCGCCTCCCGTCTCCTCGGCCACTCCCGCTCTCCTAAGGTTGCTCAAGACCTCCCCGGAGAGGGGGCCAGCAGGAACGAGTATTACCCTCACCGGCGCCGGGCTGCCGCCGGGGAAGGCAGCTGACATCATCTGGGTGACGGTGGATGGCAGCTATGACACGACTGACTCAAAGCCGGGTCAACCGCTTGGCCTGGAGTACCGCAGGCAGGTCTTCTCCGAGAAGAGGGGCTCCGTGGGACTCGCTTCCATCTCCACTGACGGTCTGGTCACCGCCGCATTTGCTGCTCCCGAGGACTACGGCGAACTACACGATATCTATTTGGCGGTGGACGGGCAGGATGTGGCCAAGGGTGGATTCAGGCTGATGCGCAGCTTCACCATGAATCCTCTGGAGGGATCGGTGGGCACGGTCATAAAGGTGAAAGTCACCGGCCTGGGGTGGAAGCCCTTTGAAAGCACCGCGGCCCTGCGCTGGGATAACAGATACACGGGCTTCATCACGGCCGTCACCACCCGCGGCACCGCTGTGTTCCAGTTCCGCGCCGCCGGTCCGGTGGGCAAGCATTACATTTCGATAGATTCCGCCAGCCATGCTCTGCCGTTCCTTAACATCACCACAGGGGGGTCGAGTACCAGGCATCTGCTGCCTTTCGAAGTAGTGTTCACCGTGACCGCGGACAACGGGCCGCCGGAAGCCCGGGTGGAGTGGCCTGACCCAGCCCGCGTTGCTGAGATCGGCAATGGCAGGACGTTGCGCATCCCGACCATGGGCGAGGTGGTTTCTGCGCCGGCCGTCTCGCCCGACCTCTCCCCGACCTCTGGCCCGGCGCTCACCAGGGCAACTGTGCGGGTGCGTGGCCTGTCGCCAGGCCCCGTTGAACTGGTGTGGCTCACCGGACGGCAATACGACTCCGCCGGGAATCCTGTGCCGGCTTGGCTGGAAGCTCCGAGGCTGGCAAGCGTGACGGCAGGTCGGGACGGGCGCATCGAAGCGACGGTAACCATCCCCGAAGGGGTTGGGGGCTGGCGTGTGATAGCGGTGGTCCAGAATGGCAGGACTTTAGCTGAGGTTCCCTTCTATGTTGAGCAGAGCCTTGCTACGACTGCGCCCGTGCGTGTGAAAGCCGGCGAGAAGTTCACGGTGTCGTTTAGAGGTGGAGGCTGGACCGAGCTGGACAACGGTGCTGCCGTAACCTATGACAACGCCTATATCGGCTACGTCTGCGGCTACGCCAACAATGGCGATACTCCGGTGGAATTGGTGGCGACGGGAGGACCGGGGACTCATCTGGTGGATATCTATCCCTACATCTTCGATGGGGGACACGGCGATTGGCCCTGGCAGTACAACCTGCCCCAACTCACATTCGCTCAGGACCACCCAGGATTGCCGCTGGGATACAGACTGCCTGCCTACCGATTGGCTATAGAGGTTGTTCCCTAAATAGTAACAATATTCTTCAGGAGGAGAGAATCACGATGAAGAAACACCTGGTGAAGCTAACCATAGGTACCATGATCATTGTCTCGGCCGTATCTCTTGCCGCGTGCGGCGGAGCGCCGGCGGCCCAACCGGCCCCCGCGGCTCCGGCACCGGTGACCACTCCCAGCCAGGTCGACCCGGCGGCTCTTCGAGCGAAGGGAGAGCAAATCTACCAGACGACCGTGGGCTGCAAGAACTGCCATGGCGCTGATGGCAAAGGGCTGCCTAATGTGGCGCCGGATGTTCGTGGGGAATCAGCCGATGACATCAAGCGTGCTCTCGGTGGTGATGCCATGAGCTTCATCCGCATGACCAATGACGACGTTGAGGCCGTTGCCGCCTATTTGAAATCCCTGCAGTGACAGCCGTAGGACAGGTCAAGGCCGGGGACTATCTCACTTCACATTAGTCTCTAGATAGCTGGCATCACGGGATAAGTGTGAGCGCCGTCCAGACTCATTGCACTCTGGAACTGAACAGCCGCACCGAGCTTATGAACTACGGCCTCCGCCTCGGCCTGGTCCGTCCTCCAAGCTCTCCCTTAGGGCCCATTTAGTTTGTCATTGCGAGAGCCTGCCCTGAGCCTGTCGAAGGGAGTCCGCCTGAGGCAGATGACGAACCAATCCCAAGTCATCTGATGAGATTGCCGCGCCCGCTTCGCGGGCTCGCAATGACAAATATGGCTCGGGCGACTCCGGTGTTTCTCAGGCAATGACAGAACGCGCTAGTAAGCTCCCTCGGACAAAAATCGTGCCCCACACGACCTGCAATAGTGCTTTGAACGATTCCCCCTGACGGGCAGTCTGCCCATAATTCCAAGAAGGTCAAGATTTCGGCGTGCCTGCTACTTGGCGAGAGGAACCGCGTTGTGGTGCGGGATTCGTCTGCGCAAGCTCACTTGAAGTGAGATGCGCAGCCCGGGGCGTTGTGGCGAAGTATGCCACCCAGGAGAGAGGGGGCAGGAAATGGGCCTGAGAAGGGTCAGGATGGTTGGTGCGTTGGTGTTGCTCGTAGCTCTGGTCGCGTTGATGTCGGCTTGCAGGGGGCGGACGAACGTCGCGAATGCCAATGCTCAGGGCGAACAGCTTTACCAGGCCAATTGCGCCGGATGCCACGGGATAGATGCTGCTGGCGGAATAAGTGTTGGCGGAGTGAGATCGGGCAACCTGAGGGCGCGTTCGCTCGACGCGTTGTACTTTAACGATACTCATCTTATCTCCCGCTCTATTCTCGACGGCAAGGACGAAGAGGGCAAAGACCTGGATGCCGCCATGCCGCGCTGGAGGGGCAAGCTGTCGGAGGCCGCAGTGACCGAGATTATCAATTATCTCAGGAGGCTGCGATAGGTGCGGGAGAGGTCGGACAGACCTCTGAGGGCGAATGCTGAAAGGGAGGTGTGCCAGTTCAGGTGAAGAACAGTGAGAAGTATGCTGACGTACTAATCGGGTTGGGGGCATCTTTCGTGGTGATGACATCG
>JAUYGE010000083.1 GCA_030690705.1 Dehalococcoidia bacterium
AGGCTTGTGAGCGGTTCGGCGATGCCGTTGTGGTGGGCATAGATGCGCGAAAGGGCTTTGTTGCCGTGCGAGGATGGCAGGCGGACACACAGCTCCGGGCGGCGCAGCTCCTCAGCAATCTGGCTGACGCGGGAGTGGCCCGTATCATCTACACCGACATCGAGCGGGATGGGACGCTCACAGAGCCGAACTATGAGGCGATAGCCGAGCTGACGGCAAGGGCGAAGATGGCTGTCATAGCTTCAGGCGGAATTTCATCCTCGGAGCATCTTCGACGCCTGTCGAGGTTGGGAGTGGAGGGCGCCATCATAGGTAAGGCCCTTTATGCCGGCGTCCTGGATTACCAGGCGGCCGCCAGAGAGTTAGGGCAGTAGTGACGGGGCAATCTTGTTGACCAAACGCATCATTCCTTGTCTGGATGTCACCGGCGGCAGGGTGGTGAAAGGTGTGAGCTTCGTGAAGCTTCGGGATGCCGGCGACCCGGTGGAGCTGGCCAGCTTCTATGACCGGGAGGGGGCCGATGAGCTGGTGTTCCTGGACATCACCGCGTCATCGGACAAGCGCAATATTATGGTCGAGGTGGTGGAGAAAATCTCCAAGCAGGTGTTCATCCCGCTTACGGTAGGGGGTGGTTTGCGGACCGTGGATGACATGAGAAACATCTTGAAAGCCGGTGCGGATAAGGTGGCCATCAACACCGCCGCTGTGTTAAATCCGGCGCTTATCGAAGAGGGCGCCGCCAGATTCGGGAGCCAGTGCATAGTGCTGGCCGTTGATGCCAGGAGAGTTGAGGGGAAGGCGAAAGGTGGCAAGGGCAAACTGGCCTTAACCGGCAGGTCCCGATGGGAAGTTCATACTTACGGCGGACGACAGCCCACTGGTGTGGATGCTGTGAAATGGGCTGTGGAGGCTGTCAGGCTCGGTGCGGGAGAGATCCTGTTGACCAGCATGGATGCCGACGGCCATCAGACGGGGTATGACCTGGAGCTGAACCGGGCTGTGTCGCGGATGGTGGGTGTGCCGGTGATCGCCAGCGGAGGCGCGGGCACACTCGCTCATCTTTATGATGCCCTGGTAACCGGCGAGGCTGATGCCGTGCTGGCGGCCAGCATTTTCCACTACGGGACCTACTCCATCCGCCAGGCCAAGGTCTACCTGGCGGAAAGGGGCATCCCGGTAAGACTTTGATGCTTTCGGTCGATGCTGTAGAGGTGTCATCCTGAGGCCATCCTTGTCCAGAAGGAGGCCGAAGGATCCGCTCCCCAAGGGGCATGACCGGGGCGGATTCCCTTCGGCAGGCTCAGGGCAGGCTTTCGTTCTGTTTCGCGAACTCAGAATGACAACATGAACAAAGAGGTTGAATAACATGCTGAAATTCGATGAAAAGGGCCTGATCCCCGCGGTAGCCCAGGACAGTCGGACCGGGGAGGTGCTTATGCTGGCCTACATGAATGAAGAGGCCCTCCGGCGGACCCTGTCCAGCGGCGATGCGTGGTTCTACAGTCGGAGCCGGCAGGAACTGTGGCACAAAGGCGCCACATCAGGGAACTTCCTGAGGGTGAAGGCGGTCTACGAGGACTGTGACGGGGATGCTGTCTTGCTTCAGGTGGAGGCGGAGGGACCGGCATGCCACACGGGCAACCGGACCTGCTTCTTTCAGAAACTCGAGCCCGACCAGCCGAAGGGGTAGTCTTGCCCTGTGGTCGGGTTCCATGAGCGTAGGAGAGTGGCCATGGGTGAGAGAGGTTGATTGGAACCTCTACTAGGCTATCTTGTAGCGCTTCTTGAAGCGTTCCACCCGGCCGGCGGTGTCGACTATGCGATACTCCCCGGTGAAGAAGGGGTGACAGCGGCTGCACATCTCTACCTTGAGGGTTGGCTTGGTCGATCCGACCACGAAGGTATTG
>JAUYGE010000087.1 GCA_030690705.1 Dehalococcoidia bacterium
AGATGGTGGCCCAGGGGCTGGGCCTTTAGGGGGGGCACCGCTTTGGACTGTCCCTTCTGCGGGATAATGACCGGCCGGATACCTTCCAAACTGGTCTATCAGGATGACCGAGTGGGGGCCTTTCTGGACCTCAGTCCGCAGGCCCCACATCACATCCTGGTGGTACCCACGGCCCACATCTCATCTCTAAATGAGATGTGGGCGAAGGACGAAGCACTCATAGGACACCTGGTCGTAGTGGCCATCGACCTCGCGCGACGGGAAGGGTTCGCCGAGAGCGGATACCGGATGGCGATCAACTGCGGGCGCGAGGGCGGCCAGGTGGTGCCCCACCTGCACCTCCACCTCCTCGGCGGCCGCCAGCTCAGCAGCAGCCTCGGCTAGGAGAGGCCTGCCATCTCATTGAGCCGCTTTAGCACATCGTCGGTAACTTCAGCCGGGGTAGAGGTGCCGGAGACCAGGCCCACGCACTCCTTACCTCTCAACCACTTCGCTTCCAACTCCGCAGCGGTCTCCACCAGATGTGTCTCGACTCCGTATGCAGAGCAGAGGTCGGCCAGACGCCGGGTGTTGGCGCTGGTCCGTCCTCCCACCACTATCATCAGGTCGGTCTTCCTCGCCAGGCGGAGCGCCTCAGACTGCCGCTTGCGGGTGACGCGGCAGATGGTGTTGACCACGCGGAGTTCCGCCACCTCGGACAGCACCAGCGCGCTGAGCTTCTGCACGAACTCGGTGAAAAGGGCCGGAATCTGAGTTGTCTGGGCCACCACCCCCAGCTTTCGCGGCACTCTGCCCACTTCCTTCTTCAGCTGTTCTGCATCGAGGATAGCAATGCCCTTCCCGCCGGCCCAGCCCAATATGCCTTTCACTTCAGGGTGGTCCTTCTCGCCGAAGACCACGACATAGAATCCTGCCTCAGCCAGTTCCCTGGCGGCCCTCTGCGGCCGCCGCACCAGCGGGCAGGTGGTATCAATCATCTTCAGCTTCCGCGCGTCGATTTCCTCGAGCACCTGAGGGCCCACGCCGTGCGCGGAGATGGCAACGACGTCCCCTTCCGCTTCGGCCACGCTCTGGATGACACTGATGCCTTTCCCGGTCAGCCGCTGTACCACCAGGGGGTTGTGCACCAGGGCGCCCAGCATCTCCACCTTCCCTGATCCCGATTTCAATCGGGACTTCTCAAGGGTCTCGATAGCCTGTTTGACGCCGAAGCAGAAGCCGAGCTCGCTGGATTTCTCAATGCGCGGCATCGGGGTCCTCTCCGTAAGCTCCGCGGTAGCTCGGGGGAAGCAGGCCGGCGATGCTCTTCATCATCATCGTGGTAGCCTCTTGCAGGGCGCTCCTGCTCAGAACACGGTCGCCAGGTGGCAGGGTGAACGGGTGTCCGATGTTCACCAGGACTCGAGGGCGACGGAAGAACAATGCTCTTCCCCGCAGCTTGTCGCTACCCGTGATGCCCACGGGCAGGATGGGGGCACCGGACTGAAGGGCCACCAAAGCTGAGCCCGGGAAGGCAGCTTGAAGCTGTGCCGTCTTGCTCCTGGTGCCCTCGGGGAACATAGCCACGACCATTCCCTGCCTGAGCATGGCCTGGGCTGTTTTCAGGGCTCTTCTGTCCTGCCCGCCGCGGCGCACCGGAAAGGCTCCGACAGCGCGGATGAAAAAGCCGCCCGGCCAGGACTGGAAGAGTTCCTCCTTGGCCATGAAAAGTAACTTTCTCGGAATGGAGGCGCCGAGAATAGGTGGGTCAGCATTATGCAAATGATTGGCAACGACAATCAGCGCCCCTGAAGTGGGAACATTTTCCTTCCCCTTCACCTCCCAGCGGGTGAAGACGAGCAGCAGCAACCTGGCGAGCCAGCAGCCAAGGTAGTAGAGCCAGGAAAAACTCATTAACGAGACCTTTCAACTACCTGTCATTGCGAGCGCAGCGAAGCAATCCGTCCATCCCCGACACTTCACGGATTGCTTCGTCGCTACGCTCCTCGCAATGACAGCTCGGGCTGCCAAACGCTCTCCATCAGCATGACTTGACCAGGGCGCAGATCCTGTCGACTACCTCGTCCACGCCGATGCCCTCAGTGTCCACGATGCGAGCATCCAAGGCTGGCTTGAGGGGAGAGACCTTCCGGTTGGTGTCCATCTCGTCCCGCCGTCGCAGGTTCTCCTCGATTTCCTGGAGGTTCGCTGCCTGGCCCCGTTCCAGCAGCTCCCTGTGACGGCGACCTGCGCGCTCCTTCGGTGACGCGGTGAGGTATATCTTCAGATTGGCGTCGGGCAACACCACCGTCCCGATGTCCCGTCCGGCCATTACAATGTTGCTGCGATCAGCCAGTTGCCGCTGCAGCTCCACCATCACCTTCCTCACCGCAGCTATGCGGGAGACCAGCGATACGGCCGCCTCAACCTCAGGCAGGTAAATCTCGCGTTCGAGGCGCTGACCGTCCACCATCATGATGAGTCTGCTGGGGTCTTTCTCCGACGGGACCAAATCCATCTTGGTCGTCTCAGCGATATCCGCCAGCATGGTCTCATCCCTCAGGTCAATGCTCAGTTGCAGCGCCTTCCAGGTGAGGGCGCGGTACATGGTGCCAGTATCGAAGAAGCAGTAACCCAGCTTCTGGGCCAAGCGCTGTCCCACCGTGCTCTTGCCCACCGCCACCGGTCCATCGAGGGCAATAATCAAACCTACCCCCTTTCGGATTTTCTGTTTATCTTACTACCGGGGAAGAGATGAGTCTAGAGGGTTGACCTATACGGCGACGACGGTCTTGATCTCGGGCACTTCCTGCTTGATAGCCCGCTCCACCGCATTCTTCAGTGTCATGGTGGACATGGGGCAGCTTCCGCAGGCGCCGGTGAGCCTCACCTTCACTGTGCCATCGGCCACCTCGATCACCTCCACGTCCCCGCCATCGGCCTTCAAGTAAGGCCGGATGAGGTCCAGAGCCTTTTCGATCTTCTCTTTCATTTCAGGTACCTCCTATTTTCGTTTGGCAATTTCAACCGTCATTGCGAGCGAAGCGAAGCAATCCGCCCCCCATCCCTCGAGACGGATTGCTTCGGGGCTGCGCCCCTCGCAATGACATACATAATAGACAGCTCTTATGGTGTTGCGTTTCCATCAAGATATATCTGCCGGGCCATTTGCCGGCCCATCTCGGTCAGAAAAACGCTGTCTATTCTCCGGCCCAGAACCTCCTTGCTCTCCCCTCCATGGTCGTCGGGCAGGTTCACCAGCCAGTCGCTATCATAAAGAATCCGGAAGTTAGGGCTGTCTATCTTCCCCGGCGTGTGATGGTGACCTATGATGTCGCAGACTTCAGCGATCTTGCTCTCCGCCATGCCCAGCG
>JAUYGE010000094.1 GCA_030690705.1 Dehalococcoidia bacterium
CGGACAGGGATGTTCTGCAGGTTCGGCTCGCTGGAGGATAGACGACCGGTGGCAGTGCCCGTTTGGTTGAAGCTAGTATGCAACCGCCCGGTGCGAGTGTTGACCAGCGCCGGAAAAGCATCGATATAGGTGGATTTCAGCTTTGCCATCTGGCGGTATTCGAGCATGAGGCCGATGAGCGGGTGTACCCCTTTCAGCGACTCGAGCACCGCCGCCTCGGTAGAGTAGCCACTCTTGGTGCGGCGCGGGCGCGGCAAGCCCAGTTCCTGGTAAAGGACGGCGCTGAGCTGCTGGGGGGAGTTGACATTGAACTGGTGCCCCAGGCTATTATAGATATCTACCTCCAGCTTGCGAAGCTGCACCTCCATCTCACCGGAAAGCCGCTCGAACAGCCCGGTGTCCAGGGCTATGCCGCTCTTCTCCATGTGGACCAGAACGGGCACCAGGGGCATCTCCACGTCGGTGAAGAGCGACCATATCCCCTCATTGCGGAGCTCATTCTCCAGGATGTCCCTTAACATGAAGCTCACCACGGCACCGGTGCAGGCGTAGTCCGCAGCTTCCCTTATCTCCACCTGGGCCATGGAAATCTGTTTCCTGCCGCTGCCGATAAGCTCGGTGATCGGCCTTATCTCCACACCCAGGCGAGTGAAGGCAACGGCCTTGAGGTCCAGCGCCCGTTCCCCCAGGAGGTGGGCGGCTACCATGGTATCGAAGCCGAGGTTCTGAAGCCGCACCCCATACCTCTCCAGGAGAAGCATGTCGTACTTGCCGTTGTGGGCGATCTTCGACACTGCCGGGTCCTCGAGAAGCGGCCTCAGCCGGTCGAGCACCTGGTCAAGAGCAAGCTGTTCAGACAGGATGGTATGTCCCACGGGTATGTAGTACGCCTCGTTCGGTGACAGCGAGAGGGCTATGCCGACCATTTCCGCAGACATGGCATCCTTGCTGGTGGACTCCACGTCAAAGGCCAGCGACCCCATTCCCGCCAGGCGCGACAGCATGCTGTCGAGCTGTTCGGACGTGCTTACGACTGTGCTCTGTACGGAGAGTCCCGATGAACCAGGAGCGACAACGGCTGGGGCTACCTCCGGCAGGCCCGATGGTCCTTCCAATGGCAAGGCTAACGGGGCGAAGGTCTGGGGCAGACGGGGCAGCAACCTGACGAACTGCAACTCCCTGAAGAGCTCGGCCACCCGCGAGCGGTCATAGCCGCTCACCCGGCAGGCGTCCAGGTCCAGGGAAAGGGGTACAGAGGTAACAATGGTCACCAGTTCCTTGTTACGTTTCACCTGGTCGTCCCTGCCCCGCAGGAGCTCCTGCAATCTCGGCGGAGAGAGCTCTTCCAGGTGAGCGAAGACGCCCTCGACGCTGCCGTACAAGGCGAGCAGGCGAGCGGCGGTCTTCTCGCCTACCCCGGGCACCCCGGGTATGTTGTCCGATGGGTCTCCGGTGAGGGCCTTGAAGTCGATCAGCTGAGCGGGTTCAAGGCCGTACTTCTGGCGCACCGCCACCTCATCGTAGAGCATGGTTTCGCCGAAGGTGCGCTGCGGGGAGAGCACCTTCACCGGCGGCGACACAAGCTGCAGGGCGTCCATGTCGCCGGTGATGATGATGGTGTCCACGCCCTGAGCGGCGGCCTGCTGACTCAGGGTACCCAGTACGTCGTCGGCCTCATAGCCCTCTATTTCGTAGATAGGTATCTGAAAGGCCTCCACCACCTGGCGCACCCGGCCGAACTGGCCTCTCAGCTCGTCCGGGGTCTCGGGGCGCTGCTCTTTGTATTCCTTGAACTGCTTATGACGGAAGGTAGGCGCAGCCATGTCGAAGGCCACGGCGCAGTAAGTGGGCTTGAGCTCGTTGAGCACCTTGAGCAGCATGCTGGCGAAGCCGTTCACCGCGTTGACTATCTCCCCGGTCTGAGGCACGGTCATCATCGGGATGGCATGGTAGGCACGATGCACCAGGGCATGCCCGTCGAAGAGGA
This sequence comes from Dehalococcoidia bacterium, assembly GCA_030690705.1. Lineage (GTDB taxonomy): Bacteria > Chloroflexota > Dehalococcoidia > JAENJB01 > JAENJB01 > JAENJB01. The sequence goes on from JAUYGE010000094.1 coordinate 1,988, forward strand.
CGAGGAGAGGTCTTTCCATAGATGTTCTATTATACACCGAGAGCTCCGACCCCTTTGTCCTGTCATTACCCCGAAAACACGCCTTCGGGCACCGCCCTGTCATTGCGAGCGAAGCGAAGCAATCTCCGGGCCCGTATGACCCAGAGCCGTGTGAGATTGCTTCGTCGCCTCCGGCTCCTCGCAATGACTGGGGGGAGAGCGTGGGATGGCTCCTTTCCCTTGACGTCATAGCTGCAAGAGTATAGTATTCTCCCGTTTGTTTGAGAGAGAGCTATGAAGAGCAAGGACCTGGTCTCAGTCACAGATTTGAGCGCGGCGGAGATAAAGCATCTCCTCACTCTGGCAGCGGAGATGAAGCGGGGAAGTCCGTCTCAGCCCCATGCCACGCTGAAGGGTAAGATGCTGGCGCTGGTTTTCGAGAAGCCCTCCCTGCGAACGCGGGTGAGCTTCGAGGTCGCCATGAGCCAGCTCGGCGGGCAGGCCATCTACCTGTCGCCAGTGGAGGTAGGTCTGGGGCGGCGCGAGCCGGTACCCGATGTCGCCAGGGTGCTCAGCCGGTATGTCGATGCTATTGCTGCGCGCACCTTCTCCCACGAGAACGTGGCCCTTCTTGCCCGTTTCTCCAGCGTACCGGTGATCAACGCTCTATCGGATGAAGAGCACCCCTGCCAGGCACTGGCCGACCTGCTCACCATCTTCGAAAAGAAGGGTAAACTCGCGGGACTGACCCTCACCTATGTAGGCGATGGCAACAACGTGTCCAATAGCCTGCTCCTGGCCTGTGCTCTGGTGGGAATGAACTTCCGCTTCGCCGGTCCCCAGGGCTACTGGCCTCCGGAGAGGATAATGCGCCAGGCGAAGAGGCTGGCTTCCCGCTCCGGCTCTCTCGTCTCGTGCACCGACGAGGTGCGAGAGGCCGTACAGGGTGCTGATGCGGTGTACACCGATGTCTGGACGAGCATGGGGCAGGAGGCGGAGCGAGAGAAGAGGCAAAAGGACTTTAAGGGCTACCAGGTCGATACCGGTCTGTTCTCCCTGTCCGCCGCCGATGCCTTGCTGATGCATCCGATGCCTGTCCACTATGGGGAGGAGATGGCGGAGGGGATGAGCGACATCCCTCAATCCGTCCTGTTCGACCAGGCGGAAAACCGTCTCCACCTCCAGAAGGCGCTTCTCCTCGACATGATAGGCGAATGCCCCTGACGCCTGCCTGCCGCGGCATGAGGTTGCGCCGTTCGTGGTGGGCCCTTCGACAAGCTCAAGGGCGAACGGACCACTCTCAGTAGCTAGTATTGACAGAAGTGATAAGATGTATGGAGCGTTTAGAGGCGCGGGCCGGTGGGTGTGGTGTCTAGGCCGATAGTGGCTATCGTGGGGCGGCCCAATGTGGGGAAGTCGGCCCTTTTCAACCGGCTGGTGGGAAGACCTCTGGCTATTGTAGAAGACTTGCCGGGGACGACCCGGGACCGCATGTTCGCTGACCTGTCGTTTCAGGGGAGGGATCTGACTGTGGTGGATACCGGCGGGTTCGAAGCGAGGCCGGCCTCAAGTCTGGCCGAGAAAGTGCAATCCCAGTTAGATATGGCAATGGCCGAGGCAGATGGCATCATTCTGGCGGTGGACATTCAAGAAGGTCTCATGCCAGGCGATCAAGAAATGGCTGAGCGGCTGCGCCGGCACGGGAAGCCCGTCGTGGTGGCTGCGAACAAGTCAGACCACCCCAGGCACGACAGCCTGGCGGCTGAGTTCTACCGCCTTGGGATGGGTGAGCCGGTAGCTGTGAGCGCCTTCCACGACCGTGGCATTACGGATCTCATGGAACGGGTATCGTCTAATCTGCCCCCAACTGAAGTCTCGGCGCCGGAGATTCTGGCAGATATCAAGATTGCCATCGCCGGACGGCCCAATGTGGGCAAGTCCCTGCTTCTCAATTCCTTCCTGGGTACCCAAAGGGCCATTGTGGATGAACAGCCGGGGACGACGCGGGACGCCGTCGATACCGTCCTCGTGTACGGTGACCGGCGCCTCTTATTGATAGATACGGCGGGACTGCGGAAGAGGGGGAGGATCGAGCCCGGCGTCGAGAAGTACAGCGCCCTCCGTTCCATCCGGGCTATCGCCCGCTCCGATGTGGTACTGCTGGTGATTGACGCCACCGAGCCCGATACCATTCAGGACTGGCATATCGCCGGCTATATCCAGCAGGCTCTGAAGGGGATGGTGGTGGTGGTCAACAAGTGGGACCTCGCCCAAGGCGTTGACCGCCTGGAGCTGACACAAGGGTTGCAGCGCCGGTTGCGTTTCATGCCGGGCACTCCCGTCCTGTTCACATCGGCCCTGCTGGGACAGAGAGTAGGCGAAGTCCTGCCCCAGGTCATCACTGTTTACGAGGAGCGGAACAAGCGCGTTCCCGACCAGGTGCTTGATGCCTATATCAAAGAGGCGGTAGCCTCTCACAATCTCCCTCGCTCAGGCAAGAAGGAGTTCGCCCTGTTCAAGGTATCTCAGGTGGGGGTCAATCCTCCTACCTTTCTCTTCGTGGTCAACGATGCCCGCATGGTGAATTTTTCCTACCGGCGGTTCCTGGTGAACAGACTGCGAGAGCTGTTCGGCTTCGCCGGCACGCCACTGAGGTTCATCTTTCAGGACCGAGGTGAATGAGGTGAATAATGAGTGACATTATCTTTGCCCTGGTGGCCATCCTTCTCTTCGGCTATCTGCTCGGCTCCATTCCCTTCGGCTTCATTCTCACCCAGCTATTTCGCGGTGTCGATGTCACCTCCCAGGGTAGCGGGCGAACGGGGGCTACCAATGTGCTCCGGGCCGCCGGCTGGAAGGCTGCCGTCGCGGTAGTGCTGCTGGATGCCGCCAAGGCGGCTAGTGCAGTTTATCTCTCCAAGATCATCATCGGTGCGAACGACCAGCTCGTGGCCGAGGGCATCTATCTCTTTCGAGGGGCGCAGATCCTGGCTGCTATGGCGGCAGTGGTGGGACACAACTGGTCGATCTTCCTCGATTTCAAGGGGGGCCGAGGTGTAGTAGCTTTCCTGGGCGGCCTCTTCGCCCTCTCTCCTGCCGCAGCCTTATTCGGTGGGGAGATGCTCCTACTGGTCGCCGGCCTGACCCGTTATGTCTCCCTGGGCTCGCTGGTTGGGACAGTGGCGGCCTGGGCCTTGCTGGTGCCTCTGGTGCTCTTCAATCGCCAGCCTGCCGAGTACCTTCTCTATGCCCTCGCCGGGGCGCTCCTCATCCTCTTTCAACACCGGGACAACGTCTCCCGGCTGCTTGCCGGGACTGAACGGAAGATGGGGAAGACCAGAGGCTGACCCACCGGTAAGCCTCACCCGCAGTCATGCCCAAGATAGCCATCC
>JAUYGE010000097.1 GCA_030690705.1 Dehalococcoidia bacterium
CGGGCCACCGGAAAGGGCCAGTACATCGACGTCTCCATTCAGGAGTGTGTCGCCGCCGGCCTGGACCACACCATGGTGCGCTATTTCTCAGAGGGCGTTGTCTCGCGGCGGTCCCGATGGAATCGGGAGACGCGGGGCTTCCGCCTCTTTCCCTGCCGGGATGGCTATGTTCTCCTTTCCCTTTTCCAGGACTGGGAGGTGCTGGTAGAGTGGCTGGACAGCGAGGGGATGGCAGGAGACCTGACCGACGAGAAGTGGAGAAGCCAGGAAACCCGCCTGGACGGCATGGCCCATGTCGCGGAGGTGTTGGAGGAGTGGACGCGCTCTCACACCGCGGCGGAGCTGGTGGAGAAGGGACAACTGATGCGCTTCCCCTGGGCGAAAGCGGTCTCAGTCCCGGAGCTGGTAGGTAACCCTCAGCTCAGAGACAGGGGCTTCTTCGTCCGGGTGGGCCACCCGGAGTTGGGGACCAGCTATGAGTATCCGGGCGCCACTTACTGGCTGGAGCATGCTGCCACTCCTCCACGTCGCGCTCCGCTCATCGGAGAGGACAACCATGCCATCTACTGTGGAGATCTGGGTCTGTCGGAGGCCGAGCTGGCTTCGCTACGGGAAAGAGGTGTAGTCTGATGACTGCGTGTAGGGGCACGGCGAGGTCCCGCCGTCACATCGCGGGATGCCGTGCCCGAGTTCCAGGGTGATGGTGCAGGAGACAGATTGCAGTGGGAACTGACAGCGTTCTGACAGGGATCCGCGTCCTCGACTTCGGCTGGGTGCTGGCGGCGCCCTATGCTACCAGACTGCTGGCCGACTATGGTGCCGAGGTTATCAAGGTGCAGCCCCTCTATGGAGTGGAGAGCGAAGACGCCTTCTCCCGCGGCTATTTCAACACCTGGAACCGCAATAAGCTGGGCATCACCCTGAACATGGCCTGTGCCGAGGGGAGAGATCTGGCCCTGAAGCTGACGGCGCTGAGTGACGTGGTGGTCGAGAACTTCTCTCCCCGGGTGATGGAAAACTGGGGGCTGGGCTATGAGCAACTGCGCGAGGTCAAGCCCGACATCATCCTGCTCAGTATGTCCGTCATGGGGCGTAGCGGGCCGTGGCGGGACAGGAGCGGGTTCGGGCCCACGGTACACGCCGCCAGCGGGCTCACCCACCTCACCGGCTTCCCGGGGAGAGCCCCCTCCGGCCCCGGTTTCTCTTATGCTGACCACGTTGCTGGTCTCTTCGGCGCCATGGCCGTCCTGGAGGCGCTGGAGCATCGCCGCCTCACCGGCCTGGGAAAGCATATCGACCTCTCCGAATTGGAGGCTACGGTCTCGCTTCTGGATACTGCTGTCCTCGACTACACTGTGAACGGTCGGGAGGCTGCGCCTTCGGGCAATCGCTCTTTGCACCGCCCCGCCGCTCCTCACGGCGTCTATCCCTGCCGGGGGGAGGACCGCTGGTGCGCCATCGCCGTATTCACAGATGAGGAGTGGCTGGCCCTCCGCCGGGTCATGGGGGAGCCCCCGTGGGCCGGAACCGACAGGTTCGCCACACTGGATAGCCGCTTACGAAATATCGATGAACTGGACCGCCTCATGGGCGAGTGGACAGGGCAACACTCTGCGGAAGAGGTCATGACCCTGCTGCAGGAGGCTGGAGTCGCCGCCGGCGTGGTGCAGGATGCCTCGGACCTGGCCCGGGACCCTCAGCTTCAGTCGAGGGGGTTCTTCATCACGCTGGACCAACCCGGCGCCGGGTTGGCGACCATGGACGGCGCACCGATGAAGCTCTCGGAGAGCCCCGCCGCCTTCCGCCGGGCGGCCCCTCTGCCAGGGCAGGATAACGACTATATCTTCGGGCAGCTACTGGGGTTGGGTGAAGAGGAGAGGGAACGGATGAGAAAGGAAGGGGTTATCTAGTCAACGGAACTGTCATTGCGACCCTGAACGAAGTGAAGGGGAAGCAATCTCACACGGCCTCTCTGGCCAATAGAGTAGCTATTCCTGTGTAGACGTGGCCGCCTTGCTCATCTCCGCTTTCACCAGGGCCGCATAGGCCTCGCTGAGTCTCTGGGTCAGAGTTCCGGGTCGGCTGGCGCCGATGGGCTTGCCTTCCACCTCGACCAGTGGCAGGACCTCGACCAGTGAGCTGGTGAGAAAGGCCTCGTCCGCCGCCGCCAGATCCTCTGGCGATACCTCCCTCTCGACCACCTCCAGGTTCTCTGCCCGGGCGACCTCAATGACTGCTTCGCGGGTAATTCCCGCCAGGATGCCGCTGGCCAGCGACGGCGTTATCAGAGTGTCTCCCGAGACCAGGAAGATGTTGCTGGTGCTGCCCTCGCAGAGCCTGCCCTGCTCGTTCAGAAACAGCGCCTCGTCGGCGCCTTTCGCCTCCGCCTCCCGCCTGGCCATGAGGTTGTCCAGATAGTTCGTCGTTTTCAGCCGCGCCGGCAGCGAGCGGTTGTTGTGGCGCAGGGCGGAGAAGACGGCCCTCGCTCCGCCCACGTGCAGCGCCTGGTCAGGAACATACTGGCTGGCGGTGATGAAGGTGGTGGGTGCGGAGGCAGGAGGCTGAGGGGTGGCCTCGCCCTCCCCGGCGGACATGGTGATGCGGAGACGGGCCTCCTGGAGGCTATTGCTACTCAGGACGTGGTGACAGGCTGCCTGAAGCTGCCCGGCGGTGAGATTGGGGGAAAGGCCGATTATGGCGGCGCCCCGCAAGAGGCGGGCGATATGCCGGTCAAGCCTGAAAGGGAAACCTGAGTAGGCGCGGACCGTTTCGAACAGCCCGAAGCCGTAGAGGAAGCCGTGGTCGAAGGGGGATATCCTGGCCTGGGAACGGGGCAGCAGCGAGCCGTTGAGGAAGACCAGTTGCTCCAAGAGTCAACCCCCGCTGGTCATTGCGAGTCCCGACAGAATCGGGACGAAGCAATCCGTCGCTCGTTGACCGGGGTACGGATTGCTTCGCTTCGCTCGCAATGACACGAGTGCAGACCTCACTGCCCTTTTTTCTTGGGGGATTTCCACCTAGCCTGGCTGAGATTAAGGAAGTTCCTCAGGAGGTCGTGTCCCACCTCGGTCAGGATGGACTCGGGATGAAACTGCACCCCTTCCACCACCAACTCCTTGTGCCGCACTCCCATGATCTCGCCCTTGTCGCTCCTGGCGGTAATCTCCAGGCAATCGGGCACAGTATCGAGCTTGACAATGAGTGAGTGATAGCGCGTGGCCGGGAAGGGGTTGCGCACCTCGTGGTAGATGGTCTTGCCATCGTGGTATATCAGAGAGGTCTTGCCGTGCACCGGCATGGCGGCGCGGACAACGTGGCCCCCGTAGACATGGCCGATGCACTGGTGGCCGAGGCAGACGCCCAGGAGGGGGATTCGGCCGCCGAAGTGCCGCACCACATCGTTGGAAATGCCGGCCTCGAGGGGGGTACAGGGGCCGGGGGAGATGATGATGTGGCTGGGGGCCATCTGTTCGATTTCTTCGATGGTGGTCTTGTCGTTGCGTCGCACCTCCGGCTCCCATCCCAGCTCGCCGACGTACTGGGCCAGGTTGTAGACGAAGGAGTCGTAGTTGTCGATGATGAGAATCATGCCGCTTCCACCATCACCGCCGGCGATATCTGGAGGGCCTGGATAAGGGCCCGAGCCTTGTCCAGGGTTTCTTCGTATTCGGCCTCGGGCCGGGAGTCGAAGACTATGCCGCCGCCGGCGTGGAAGTAGGCCCGCTTGTCCTTTATCACAAAGGTGCGGATGGCGATGTTGAGGTCCATCTCGCCGCTGAAGCTAAGGTAGCCGATGGCGCCGGTGTATATGCCCCGCCGCGTTGGCTCCAGCTCGTCGATAATCTCCATCGCTCTCACCTTGGGGGCCCCGGTGATGGATCCCCCGGGGAAGGTGGCCTTGAGCAGGTCATGGCGTGTCTTGCCCGGGTTAAGCTGTCCGACAATTGTGGAGGTGAGGTGGAAGACGGTGGGGAAGGTCTCCAGGGCGGCCATCTCGGCCACCTTCACCGAGCCGAAGCGGCACACCCGGCCCAGGTCGTTGCGCTCCAGGTCCACGATCATCATGTGCTCCGCCCGGTCCTTGACGCTGTGGACTAGCTCGCCGGCCAGGAAGGAGTCCTTGGCCTGGCTCTTGCCTCTGGGCCTGGTCCCCTTTATCGGGCGGGTCTCCACGCTGCCGTGTTGTAGCTTGAGGAAGCGTTCCGGCGAGGCGCTGACCACGCTTACCTCGTCGAAGTTCAAGTAGCAAGCGAATGGGGCGGGGTTGATCCTCCTTAAGCGCAGGAACAGCTCATACGGCGGAATGGGCAGGTCCGCTTCGAGCCGCTGCGAGAGATTGACCTGGAAGATATCGCCGGCGCAGATATACTCCCTGGCTTTCTCCACCGCCTCAAGATAGCTGCGATGGCTGAAGTTGGAGCACAGGGAGACGGCTTCTCGTCCAGTCTGCGCGGTCGCCTCTTCGAGATTCCATCCCGGCTGCCCCAGAATGGCCTTCACCTCCTCCAGTCTCTGCTTGGCGCGTTCCTGTCTTTGTCGTTCCTCTATCTCCGGGAATCCGGTGGAGATGAGGTAGGCCTTGCCGGTCCAGTGGTCGAAAGCCACTACCGTGTCATAGAAGGCGAGGTAGGCTTCGGGGAGTCCCAGGTCGTCTCTCGTGGTGCACGGCAGCTTCTCGACGAAGTGGCAGAGGTCGTAGCTCAGGTAGCCTACCGCCCCGCCGGCGAAGGGGATGGGGGTTGTAGCGGGAAGGAGAGAGTACTTGTTCAGCAGGTCTTCGAGGACCCGGAAGGGGTCGCCGGAGAGGCTTTGTTGTTCCTTCCCCTGAAACAGCGTTATGTCCCTCCCGCGGCTTTTCATAATCAGGAAGGGGTCGCTTCCCATGAAAGAATAGCGCCCCAACTCGCTTGCCGGGGAGGGCGTCATCCCGCTGTCCAGGAAGAAGCTGTAATGCCTCTCACGGAATAGCTCGAAGATGGCAGGGGCATTGAGGTGGCCGGGGAGTTCTTCAACCAGGGGATAGCCTGCCAATTTCTGAAAGCCTCTCGGAAATTTCGCTTCTGGGCGGATTAACGAGTGAAATCACTTTACCATAAACAGGTAGAAATGGGAAGTGGAGACGGGCGCTGCTGTCATTGCGAGGAACGTAGTGACGAAGCAATCCGTCGGGGACGGGGGGACGGATTGCTTCGCTTCGCTCGCAATGACAGACCAAGAGGCATCGGGTTTCGCGCCAGCAAGGAGTGCAAAGAGGGAAGACTTTAGCTAAAATAGGCCGTCAGAGGAAAGCCCCTTCTTGTGATGGTAAGGAGCATAAATGAAGGTCACCCATATTGAGGCCAGGGACCTGCCGGAAGCCTGGTGGCGGTGCATCAGAGAGCTGTTATTGAACGGGCATGACTATGTTATTGATCGGGGGAGCTTCGAGGGACGGAAACGGAAGGAGTTCGATTTCGTGGTGGTGCGCATCGAGCACCCCGGCACCCGGCCGCTGATCCCGGAGGTGCCCGATGGGGTGCCGCCGCCGGTTTCCCCGGAGTATGTGGACGGGTATATGCACTACTTGATGGCCGACTACAAGGCGCCCAATGAGGACTACACCTACGGGCAGTACCTGGAGAAGCAAATCGAGGAGGTCATCAAGATGTACCGCGAGGGCGGCCCCAACACCAACCAGGCCTTCATGGCGGCGA
>JAUYGE010000106.1 GCA_030690705.1 Dehalococcoidia bacterium
CTCAACACATTCGATCTCGACAACTGGATCCACACAATGTGCGCAGGGGGCTCAGCGATCGCCCTGCGGATGCCGTTCGCCTCTGAGATGTCTGGCTGGTGGTGGCTGTACTGGCGCTTGTATGACACGCGCATCCCTCTAGACAACCTCGAGGCGGCTCTCGGCCAAGACACCCGAAAGGCCCGCCGCTGGCTGAGAGCGATGGAACAGGCCGGGCTCATGGTTCATAATGGCGGATTCCTCGAACTCACCGAGCCGGGCGCGTTCTGGCTTCATCTTGCGCAGAACCACTTCGCTCTGAACTACGTGAACACGCTGTGGACCAGGGCACGCCGGGAGCCGTGGCCGCAGGCAGTGGCGATCTGAGCACCCGGCGCCTTACACCAGGGCCACGTCAAAGTCGGGTAGTTGAAGGTGAAGGAAGAGGGTACTGGCTTTTGTCGCCGGTTTGTGATATACCATGAGAGATGCAGTACCCTGAGTGCCCGATGGTCGGGATGGACCTTGAACCGGGAGGAGAGGCGCAAGGCATTGCGTCCCTTCTTGTGCGCCCGGTACGTAGCGATGAGGTGGTCGACTGGGACCGGTTGATGGCGACCCACCACTACCTGGGCGTGCGCAGGTTGGTGGGGGAGTCGTTGCGCTATGTGGCCGAGCGGGGAGGCCAGTGGGTGGCGCTGCTGGGTTGGGGAAGCGCCGCTTTCAAGTGTGCGCCCCGGGACCGCTGGATCGGCTGGACGCCGGAGCAGCAGTGGCGGAGGCTGCGCTATGTGGCGAACAACCTGCGTTTCCTGGTGCTGCCCGACGCGCGGCGCCCGAACCTGGCCTCTCAGGTATTGGGGGCTAACCTGCGGCGGCTGTCGCTGGACTGGCAAGCGGTGTTCGGCCACCCTATCCTGCTGGTAGAGACCTTCGTAGATCCGCGTTTTGTCGGGACTTGCTACCGTGCGGTGGGGTGGCACGAACTGGGACTCACCCAAGGCTATCGGCGGAACGGGGGGCGCTACTACTTTCACGGTCAGCCCAAACGGATCTGGGTGAGGCTGCTGCATCGGCGGGGGCGGGAGTGGCTGACGGCGGCCTTCGATGTCCCCAGCTTATGTCCAGGAGGTCCGTCGATGCTCGACCTGAATTGTCTCGTAGAGGCACACGGTGGGCTGGTCGCGCTGCTGGAGGGGCTGCCGGACCCGCGCAAGCGGCGGGGCATCCGGCATCGCCAGGCCCCGGTCTTGGCCATGGCGATCTGCGCTTGCCTGGCAGGAGCGCGGAGCTTTGTTGCCATCGGCGAGTGGGCCGCAGCCCTGCCCCAGGAAGCTTTGCAGCGTCTCGGCTCCCGCTTGCATCCCAAGCGCCTATGCTATGTCCCGCCCAGCGAGCCGACATTGCGCCGGGCGCTGCAGGCTGTGGATGTGGACCGGCTGGACCGGGAGTTGGTAGCGTGGTTGGAGCGGCGCTCTCCGGGGACCGCGGTGGCGGTGGATGGCATGTCGCTGCGGGGAGCGCTGGGCCAGAACGGCAAACCGATGCACCTGCTGAGCGCTGTGGTCCATAGGGAAGGGGTGGT
>JAUYGE010000109.1 GCA_030690705.1 Dehalococcoidia bacterium
GAGATGGAGGCCGCATCATGACTGATGGCGGTCTCGGAACGCACCCTCCTCCCCACTCGCACCGCATCCTTGAACAGGCGTCGCAACGGCATGGGTAGCAGCTTGAGATGCTCAGCCTGCTCCAACGCCCGCCGCACCTGCCCCAGCACCTCGAACTCGCCGATCACCATCGAGTCCAGTCCGGCGCTCACCCGGAAGAGATGCCTGACGGCCTCATCCCGGGTGTGAACATAGACATAGGGCTCAAGCTCAGCGGCAGATATGCCGCTGAGAGAAGAGAGGTACTCCCACAACACCTCCAGCGCAGGCGCCGCCGTACTGGCGACATAGACCTCCGTCCGGTTGCAGGTGGAGAGCAACATGCCCTGCTCCACCCGCTCCGCCAGCGCCCCCATGGCCTCCTGGAACTGCTCTCTTCCCAGCGCCAGCTTTTCCCTTATCTCAAGCGGAGCGGAGTGGTGATTCAAACCAGCAGCTAAGAGATGCATCTATTCGTAGCCTCTTGCGCAGTTGTCCTCAGTCTAATCTGGCACATCAGGCGGTCCTCGCGAGGGAAGTTATCAGTTCCTTCTTCACCATTTCTCGTTCCCCTTGCTTCAGACGCCGGAGCAGCACCTCCAGGTCGAGGTACTCCTGCCAGGTGTCCCCCTCCACCTTTTTCCCCCGCCGCTTGAGTTCCCCCCTGACCTCACTGAGCAGCAAAGCAAGCTCACCGTATTCCTGTCCCAGCCCCTGCTCCAGCACCGTCCGCAGTTTGCGCGCCAGGGCAGGGCTCCTCCCTGCGGTTGATATGGCGACAGTCAGGTCGCCCCGCTGTACCAGAGACGGCAGAATGAAGTCGGACAGCTCCGCCGAGTCCACGACATTCACCAGAATGCCCCTCTCCCCGGCTTCTGCGACCACCAGGGCGTTCACCGCAGTATCATCCGTGGCAGCGATGACCAGACGGCTGCCCTCCAGCACCCCTGCTTCGTACTCCCGTTCGACCACCTTCACCATCCCCTGGTCAGCGAGCGAGCGCAGGCCGCTTGAGAGCGACGGGCTGACCACCACCGGCAGGGCGCCGCAGCCCAGAAGCGTCCTGACCTTCCGCTCGGCGACGTCGCCGCCGCCTACCACCACGCATCTCTCCCCCTTGACCTTCAAGAAGATGGGGTAGTAAGGATTAGTCATCCAGATAGCCCAGCCTCTCTTTCTTGTACTCATGCCGGGTGAAGAGTAGAAGATAATCGCCTATCCCAGTCGCTGAGGCGATATCCCTCGCGGCGGAGCGACAGGCGTCCTCTGTCGAAGCATGAAGCATGGCGAAAAGGTTGTAGTGCCACCCGTCGCCGGTCTTCCTCTCATAGCAATGGCTGACAGTGGGAAACGAGGCGACCTTCGCCCCGGTGGCCTCTATCTGCTCGGCGGGCACTTTCCAGCAGGAGAGTGCGTTGGACTTGAAACCTGCGCGGACGTGATGGACCACCGCTCCATATCGCCTCACCACCTTGGCCTCCTTCAACGCCCTGGCCCTCTCAAGTAACCTCTCTACCGTAAGGCCGACCTGCCCGGCGGCCGCCTCAAAGGGAGACTCATCAAGGGGAAGCTCACGGTTCAGCGCGCGAATGACGGCCCTGTCCTCGGAGGAAAGATGAAAGAGGGGCGGAGCGATCTCAGCGCTTCCGTTGCCCGCTATCTCCAGGATGGGAGAGCCGCTATCAACCATATTGAAGGTGGCAGTTATCTTGAACACTCTGATCGAAGGCAGGACGACCGCGGCCTCAGCCCCCGCCCTTGCGGAGAGGATCTGAGCCTCCACCTCCGGGTCGTCTTCCGGCGGGACGGTCAGGGTAAACCAGAGATTGAAATGGTGCTGCCGTCCGTAGTTGTGAGTCACGCCGGGGTGCTGGCTGATGATGTCGGCTGCCCCGTCCAGGCGCTCCTCAGGGAGGTGGAGGGCCACCAGGGTGGAGCGAAAGCCCAGCCTCCTCCAGTCAATCACAACACCCACCCGCCGGATGAGCCCTTCCGTGCTCATCTGCCTCACCCGCCTCAGGGCTTCTCCATCGTCCATTCCCAGCTTTCTGCCCATCTCCTCGAAAGGCCGGACGACGAGCGGGAACTCAACCTGCAACAGATTGAGCAGTTGACCGTCCATCGGGTCTCTCATTGACTTCTCTCCATCCATGTTCAGCGCCTCGGCGGTTCCACCTGTCATTGCGAGGGGCCCTTCGCCGAAGGCTCAGGATAAACTCCGCCCGAAGCAATCCGGCCCCTCCGCGGCTCGTACACGCAGTATGGCTCTTCCGCCAGATAGTTCCCGGTGGACTCATAGGCCCGGGCGCGGCAGCCGCCGCAGACCTTCTTAAACTCGCACACGCCGCACTTGCCTTCCAGCAGGGCCAGGTTGCGCAGCTCCTGAAACAGGGGGGAGTACCACCAGATATGGCTGAAACTCTGCTCGCGGATGTTGCCCGCCGGCCTGTCCAGGTAGCCACAGCCCTGTACCTGCCCCAGGTGGGATATGAAGCAGAAGCCGGTGCCCACCAGGCACCCGCGGGTGACCCTGTTCATTCCAGCACCATGTCCTCCGTGAGATGGCGCGACACCCATCTGGTGCACGACCCTCATGTAATGGGGCGCGCAGGTGGGCTTCATCGAAATCCGCTCCCCAAGCTCGGCCTGCTTCTCGCAGAGCCAGTGCAGCACCCTCTCATACTCCGCCGCCGGCAGCTCTTCCTTTTCCAGGACCTTCCCCCTGCCGGTGGGCACCAGCAGGAAAGGATGAAACGAGACCACCCCCATCTCCATGGCCAGGGACAATAGCTGCTCGAGATAGGCCACATTGCGGGTGGTGATGGTGCAATTGAGCTGCACCTCCACTCCGGCTTTGATGGCGTATTCAATGCCGTTGATCGCCGACCGGAAGGCGCCCGGCATGCCGCGAAAGCTGTCCTGAAGGCCCGGTGTGGGGAAATCTACGCTTATGGCCAGGCGGGAAATGGGCACCCTCTTCATATCCCGGGCTACATCGGGCGTAATCGCCGTCCCGTTCGAGCCGACGACCACCCGCAACCCCTTGCCGACCGCATGCGTCCCGCGACGTTGGACGAGTTTTTGGGGCAGGAAGACGTGGTGGGTGAAAAGTCGCTTTTGCGGAAAGCGATTGGCGAAGACCGGTTGCCGTCTATGATTTTTTGGGGACCGC
>JAUYGE010000185.1 GCA_030690705.1 Dehalococcoidia bacterium
TGCGGGAGTACCTGGAGATTACCGCCATCACTCACCGCAAGAACGCCATCCACCAGGGGTGCTATCTCCACCGTACCCCGAACGAGGCGACCTATCTCCGGCTTCCCTGGGAAGCCGACGCGCTGGTCCAGTACCGCACCGGAGGCATGCTGGCCGTCAACATGATAGACTCCGTGTCCATCATTTCCATCAGAAAGGGCGCCGATGGGCTCGGAAAAATAGCCGCCCTGGGCTTCCTCGGAACGCCTGCGGCCCGGACCACCAAGATAGTCATCGTCGTCGATGAAGACGTCGACCCCTACAATCTGTACGACGTCATGTGGGCCATCTCCAGCCGCTGCCAGCCCGAGCGCGCCGTCGAGATTCTCAAGGACATCACCGGCGCCGGCATCGACCCATCCATGCCCGAGGAGTCCAAGCGTACCAAGAGCGCCCTCATCTCGAAGATGATCATCGACGCCACCAAGACGGTGGCCATACCTTTCCCCGAGGCCGTCGCTCCCAAGAAGGATGTCCTGGCCAAGGTGGAGAAGGAGTGGGAGAAGTACGGCATCCACTAGCCGGCGCTGGAAGACTGAGCCGTCATTGCGAGCGAAGCGAAGTCCCGACACGTCGGGATTCCCTCTCCCTTGACGGGAGAGGACTATGGAGAGGGTGGGATACAGGTCATGGTCCCCCTCTCTCTAACTTTCCGATTCGTTACACTTGCCGATTTCATACGGCATCCCGTATAAGTGAAACGAATCGGGACATACGGAATCCCGTATGAACGAAGTGAATCGGGACTCTCCCTCCAGGGGGGAAAGTATCGAAGAACGGATTGCGTCGTTCCGACTACACCGGGAGGCGCAATGACAAAACTTCCTACTCGCCCCTCCGCAGGCTGATGACGAACTGTTTAATCTGTTCGTCGGTGCGGTGCTTGGAGATATCGTAGCCATCCCGGTGCACCATCTCCTCCCTGGGGCGCACGATGCGCGGCGATGGCTGGCCAGCCGGGTATCCCAGCACCATCATGTCGTGGACCTCCATATCCTGGGGTATGCCGAGCAGCTTCTTGATGATAGGCTGAAGATAGGGACGGTTCACAGCGGAGACCCATCGGGAGCCCAACCCCAGGCTTGCCGCCGCCAGATGCATACACAGTAGAGCACCAGACAGGCTGGAGATAAGGGTCCACCATCCATGGTTGGCCTTGGCAGCCAGTGGATAAGCGTCCTCAGTTCGCTCGTCCCCTAGCAGGAGGATAAACACCGGCGCCTCGGCCACATTAGCTCCCGGCCGCTGAGCATGTCTCATCTCCTGTGGGCGGGTCTCCTCCAGCTTCATATTGGCCTCCCGGTAAGAACCGACCACAGCCATGATCTGCTCTTTCAGCTCCTTTTTCTTGACCACCAGGAACTCCCAGGGCTGGGAGTTGGCCCCCGAGGGAGCCCAGCGGGCTGCCTCGATAATCTTATCAATGTAATCATCGGGGATGGGGTCAGGCTTCAACCGTTTTATACTTCGCCTCTTCTTGAGCAACTCTAAAAAACTTCCGTAGTCCATGGTCCTACCCTCCTTCCAAAGTCTGTTTCAGGCTCATGCCTTTCACCGATGACTGCTATCTTACCTAAGAGGGCCCACCTTTGTCTAACACGAGGACTTCCTGCTCCTTGCGCAGGGGGCAAGACTCTGGTAAAGTAAACCTCCCGCAGTGACGGCGTGGCGCCCGGCGGGGCCTTTCCCTGAGCGCGGGCCGCTAGCTCAATTGGTAGAGCAGCTGACTCTTAATCAGCAGGTTCACGGTTCGAGCCCGTGGCGGCTCACGAAGCTATCCCTACGAGCAATTCCGTGTAACCTGAGACGAATCAGCTGGTCAAAACACCGGGTCAAACGACCTGCTGATTTTAGTCTATCGTTCGGAGAAGGTCAAAGGGACGCCTGATCTCACAATTGCTTCGCTTCTTCGAGCTTGTCCATCGGGGAGAACTTGTGGTGCTGGGCCGTTATCTGGGAGAGGGTGAAGTGCAGGTAGTGGTTGACCATATCCAGCGTGGCGTGACCCATTATCCCCTTGAGGGAGAAGATATCCCCACCGTTCATCAGGTAGTTGATGGCGAAGGTGTGCCGGCACCGGTGCGCATGCAACTTGGTGACCCCCGAGGCCCCGGCTATTCTGGCGAAGGCCTGGTTGATGGAATTGGGGGTGATCGGTTTGCCGCCCGGAGACAGAAACAGGCGGTCGCCTCCCGGGTCAGCGGGGCTCGGCCTGACCTTCTCGATGTAGTTGGCAAGGGTCGAACTGGCGTACTTGCCTATGGGGACCATCCTCTCCTTGGCGCCCTTGCCCATGACCTTGATGTGGCCGTCGACGAGGTTGAGGTGGCCGAGGGTGATGCCGGCGGCTTCCGATGCCCGTAGACCGGTGTCCAGGAGGGTCACCAACAGGGCGTGGTTGCGGGCCCCGCCGGGCGATTTCTTGTTCAGGCTGGCGATGATCTTATTTATCTCATCGGTGGTCAGAGGCACGACTATGGTGGCAGGCGCCTTGGGAAGCTGAAGGTGCTGGAGATGGTTCGAGGTAGTATAGCCCTCGGCGTGCAGCCATGAGGCGAAGGCTTTGAGCGCCCGCACGTGGCACTGGACCGTCTTGGGCGATGGCGGCCCCGCCTTCACCGGCGAATAGGGGTGCCCCTCGTACCTGGGCCGGTGATGCAGGAAGATGATGTAGTCCCTGACCTTCTCCATGCTGATGGCGGGCAGGTAGGCCGGGTACGGGATGGTCTTGAGGTAGGCGATGAACTGGCCCAGCATGGCCGTATACCAGGCTATGGTCCTCGGGCTCTTGCCGCCAGCCTCGTTACTCAGAGCAAAGCGCTTCACCGCCTCATTGAGCGCGAGAGGCGCACGCGCTACTGTTACCATCGGTCCCTTCATTAATACCACGTCAGCCATTTCACACAATCCTCCTAATCATATATGCCCCTCTTGGTCTTCCGTTCAGTCACCGCACTGCGCCTATGGGCCTTCGCTTGTGCCGTCATCCTCGCGGTGGCAATAAAAAAGGGGCGCGCCCACATGCGGGTCGCGCCCCTTCTGTGACCACTCAGCCCGGGAAGGCGGGCGGGGGGCTTTGGCAACTGCTCCCTTTGTTAACGTACCGTACTTACTTTGCGGCGGGCCGGCGAGCAGTCAGCCTTCTTCTAAGAGTAGCTGCAATGACCCCGGAAGTCAAGTGCCGCGCAGCCTGGTGTTGATGTTCTATGATTCTGTCACCTGTCACTTTCTCCGTGATGAGGTGCGCCGGGAGAGCGCCAAGGATTGGTTGGGGGATATCTGTTGGGACGGAACTCCTTGGTCGCTTGAGTATCAGGACTATTGCAAGTATTATTAAATCTATCACAAGAAATCTATACACGGGACGATGTTCACGGGAATGTGCATGCTTCCAGGCGTGTTAAGCCCCGGGCACCCATGACCCATGTATAGAAGAACCTAGGGATCGGGCCGGTGAGGAATTACCATGGGCCACAAGCTTTCGCCCCATAAAGTGGGGCGCATAATCGCCCTCTATTTCGAGGGGGCCTCCGAGATCCACATCGCGCACAAGCTGAAGATCAGCCAGGGGGCGGTGTCAGCCTACGTAGGGAAATTCAAAACGCTGGTTGCGGAGGAGGGTATCCATTCCGCGGAAAAGGAGTATGGCGTGACAGACCAGGTGGAAGCGCTGCGGAGCCTGGCCCTGGACTTGAAGAAGGCCGGGCTTACGGTCGATGAGACGAAGGGCGGGCTGAAAGTGGAACTCCTGTTCAAACATCTTGGGGTCAAGCCCGGGGACTACCCGGGTCTTATGGAAGCATGCGCCAAGCTGGAATCCAAGGGTTTGGTTGATTCGGCCCTGAAGCTCAATCAGCTGGAGAAGAGCACCGGCATGGCCTATGCGGACATCATTTCCCACGGCTCTGCCACCCACGCGAAGCTCTTGGCGGAACAGCAGAACCTGCAGGCCAAAGGGCAGGATCTGGAGGTAGGGAAGAAGGAACTGGCTGACATCGGCAAGCAGAAGAAGCTGGCTGGTGAGGACCTGCAAGCGTATTTGAAGCAGGTGGGGGCAGACATGGGGAGGATCAAACTGGTGG
>JAUYGE010000118.1 GCA_030690705.1 Dehalococcoidia bacterium
TCCACAGCGTCCTCTCCTCAAAGCTGGATGGGTCTCATTATACCACGAGCCGCGTAGGACCGAGTTTCTCTGCTATCTACTTCGATCAGTCTGTCGCAGAGAATCATTGCGCATTCCCAGTCAGCTTCAGAAAAGTGGAGCGACCCCAGGCTAATGGGGCAGAGTGTCAGACTCTCGTAACCCCATCTGTTCACTCATGGGGGTGCAGTCCATAAGCTATTTGTGTTCTATTTACACTCTCGGAAATCTGCCTGTGGTGAAATCAGTGAATGGAGTATTATAATGAGGTAAAGTACGGCAAGGGATAGGAAATGTTTATTTGGTGGCAATATACTATTACGTTCGCAGGTTCGTTGATTGTAGCTCTCGTTGCTGTTTTGTTTTCCCATTGGTTGTCTGACAGGAGGGGGTATAGAAAATCTCTACAGAACCTACGCAGCGAGGCTAGTACAAACATTGAAAATACCAAGCTAATCAAGCAGTGGATAGACAGAAATCTGGATGCCTTGAAGGAAGACAAAATAGTGGTAGCACCATGCCCGCACCTTTATGAATCTGCTTGGTTCTCAGCTAGGGGTGAAGTATCTACTAAAGATTACGCAATCGCTACCAAGTTGGAAGATGCTTATGGTTTCCTTTCTGCCGTAAACGACCTCTTTCATACTATTGAAGAATTAAAATGGGGTATAGGTGCAGCGATGATGAATTCTAAGAAAAGAGAAGTCATGGTGCTTGAGACAATAAGAGCAATAATTGATGAGGGTCTCTTACCTAATTTGACCGATGTAGAAACATTATTAGAAAAGAAGTTGAAAACGGTAAAGTACTAGATAGTCGTTGCCCCGTCCCCCGTTTGTAGGGCCATCGGCCATTAGAGTCTCGCAGTGCTTTTCACAAACTCCTCAGATGTAAGACCTCCCAGGGAGGTATGCGGCCTGTCCTCATTGTAGGACTCGAACTCCGATGAATCAGGGCGTAGCGCACTCGCTCCTACGCTTCTGGTCTCTTGGCTGGTTTGGCAGAGGGTACGAGGCTAGCCAGCCTCTCCTCGTACCGCTTGCCCCTGGCTTTCATCTCCAGCAGGCGTGTCCTGTCGCCGCGGTAGCTGATGGCGATGAGCAGGTGTTCTTCAGGCATGAGGCGGCCGAGTTTCTCGGCCCACTCGACCACGCAGAGGCCGGCGCCGGCGAAGTAGCTCTCCAGTCCGAGGTCGAGCATCTCGGCCTCGCGGTCGAGCCGGTAGAGGTCCATGTGGTACATGGCGAGCCGCCCGTGGTACTCCTTCATCAGGACAAAGGAGGGGCTGGACGTGTATTCGGTCACTCCGAGGCCGCGGGCAATGCCCTGGGCGAGACAGGTCTTGCCGCTCCCCAGTTCGCCCACCAGGAGATAGACGTCCCCGGGCTGGGCGGTTTCCCCCAGCCTTTCCCCGAGCTTCTGAGTCTGGCGCGGGCTGTGGCTCAGCATGGTGAGGGTTGTGGGGTTAAGACTGCCAGCGGTCTTCACCTCAGCTCCTGAAATGCTCCCATCCCCTTCTGGCTGGGGAGAGGATTCTCCCTCTATCGTCCACCAGGTAAACGTCCGCGCGGCCCGAGGTCATCTCCCCGATTGCCGTCACCGGGATTTCCTTCGCTACTCTCTCGATGACATCCTTATCGGCGGTGAAGAGCAGTTCGTAGTCCTCGCCGCCGGAGAGGATGAGTTCGAGGGCCACCATAGGGAAAGCCTGCTTCAGCACCGGATGGATGGGCAGTTTGCGCGTCTCCACCCTGGCGCCCAGCTGGCTGGCCCGGCATATCTGTGTCAGGTCAGACAGGAGGCCGTCGCTGATATCTATGGCGGTCTTCACGCCGTGCTTAAGCAGGACCTGGCCTTCAGCGAGGCGGGGCTGGGGTCGCAAACTGGCGTTCCTCAAGACGGTTTGCGTATCTCTATCAGTTGATTGATGCCGGGTGAGCATGCGGAGGCCGGCTGCCGCCAGCCCGGTGTGCCCGGTGATGGCTATGAGGTCGCCCGGCCTGGCGGCGGAGCGCCGCAGCACCTCGTTGCCTGAAGATGATCCCACGACCGTGGTAGTAATGGAAAGCTCCGAGGCGCGGGTGATGTTGCCTCCCACCAAGGCGGTATCGTGTTTGTTGGCCAGCTCCGTGATACCGCGATAGAGGGCGGTTATCTCTTCGACATTGGCGGAAGGCGGCATGGCGAGGGAGACCAGGGCGTATGCCGGAAGGCCGCCCATGGCGGCGATGTCGCTCAGGCTGACGGCCAGCGCCTTCCAGCCGACGTCCTCCCAGGTGCCCATGCCTCGCCGGAAATGGACGCCCTCCACCAGGGTATCGGTGGTGGCCAGGGCCAGGCCGTATTTGCTGCGCCAGACGGCGGCATCATCCCCGATGCCGGCTACGACCTGTTGCCGGGAGAGGAGGTCCCTGTTCTGGCTCTGCTCAATCGTCCTCTTGATGAGGTCGATGAGGCCGAATTCCCCTAGCTCCGAGACTTTCATAGCCGGTAATTGTAGCATGTTTGAGAGGGGCTTCGCTTCTGTACCCCCGCCACGTGGGTAGAAGATGGCAACGCAGTACGGGTTTTGCTATAGTGGAGAGCCGATGCTTTACGCTATCCTGGCCGATACCCACGCCAATCTGGTTGCCTTCGAAGCGGTGCTGCGGGACATGGAGGGCCGGGGGAAGATTGAACAGGTGTGGTGCCTGGGCGATATGGTGGGCTACGGGCCGGCCCCCCATCAGTGCATTGAGCGCTTGCGCCAGATGAATCATCTGTGCGTTGCGGGCAACCACGAGTGGGCGGCTACAGGCAAGATAGATACCTTTGACTTCAATCTTGAGGCGGCGCAGGCGGTCCAGTGGACGGCGGGGCAGCTCACGCAGGAGGACAGGGACTATCTCGAAGCCCTCCCTTCCACTTTGACCCAAGGCCCTTTCACCATGGCCCACGGCAGCCCTCGAAGTCCGCTCTGGGAGTACCTGATGGACAGCGGCCTGGCCGGGGAGAATCTGGCCTACTTTAAGACTCAGAACTGCTTCATCGGGCATTCGCACATCCCGCTATTCTTCCGGTGCGATGAGAAGGAGCAGCTTTGCCAGGGCACTCGCTGGGAGGCGGGCTTTCCCCTAAAGCTCGGTGGTGGAAGCCGCTTCATCATCAACCCGGGCAGCGTGGGACAGCCGAGGGACGGCGACCCCCGGGCCAGCTACGCAATCTACGACAGTGAGAAAGGAAGCGTGGTCCTCGTCCGTGTCCGGTACGACATCGAGGCCACCCAGAGGGAGATGGAGCGGCACGGGCTGCCGCAACAACTGATCAGGCGGCTGAGCCGGGGGGTGTGAGCCAGTCGCCCCTCCTTGATCACTACGGATTGCTTCGCTGCGCTCGCAATGACAAGAAACCATTGGCCTCCCGTCATTGCGAGGCCGCCAAGGACGGACGAAGCAATCCGTGGTACCTCGGGGCGGATTCTCCGCAAACGCTCAGAATGACAATTTAGTGTTGCCAAACGCTCCCTCTCATTCAAATTGACTTGAAACGGTGACTGAATATAGAATTACTAGTTTCTCAAACAGGGGGACAGTAGAAATGGAAGAAATAACCCTCACTATCGACGGCACTCAGGTCAAGGCCAAGAAGGGACAATCGGTCCTCGGGGCGGCGAAGCACGCGGGCATCTACATACCCTCCCTTTGCGCCGATCCGGAACTGACCGCCTACGGTGGGTGCCGCGTTTGCGTAGTGGAAATCGACGGGGTATCCGGAGACCTGCCCACCTCCTGCACTACCAAGGCCGAGCGGGGGATGGTGGTGCAGACCAACACCCCGAGGGTCAAGGAGACCCGCAAACGCATTGTGGACCTCATCCGCCGCGACCACTCGGACGACTGCGAGATGTGCCCGAAGAACAAGAACTGCGAGCTACAGAAGGTAACCGACTATGTCGGTATCCAGCGGTACCCGGTCAAGAAGCTGGCGGGCATCACGGCCCCTGACTGGAGCAACCCGTTCTTTCTGCTGGACCGCCAACGGTGCATCCTCTGCACCAAGTGCATCCGCACCTGCAAGGAACTGGTGAACGTCGGCGCCCTGGAACTGGTAGGCAATCTCAACTCGGCCCGCGTTGTCGGCCTGGGCAACAAGCCCATTGCCGAGTCGCCCTGCATTTCGTGCGGCCAGTGCGTTGACAAGTGTCCCACGGCGAGCCTGATGGAGAAGGTCTACCGGGTGCCCACCAAGGAGGTCAGGACCGTCTGCCCGTATTGCGGGGTGGGCTGCGGCATCAAGGTGGGACTCTACTATGACCTCATCTCGACTACCTGGGGTGATAAGGAGAGCCCGGTCAACAAGGGCCGTCTGTGCGTAAAAGGGCGTTTCGGTATCGCCGAGTTCGTCAACCACGACGACCGCCTGCTGTCGCCTCTGATCAAGAGCGAGGGACGCTTCAGCGATGCCTCCTGGGACGAGGCCCTGGACCATGTGACGGAGAAGCTGGCCGGGTACAAGGGTGACCAGTTCGCTCTTATCGCATCGGCTAAGTGCACCAACGAGGACAACTACATCTTCCAGAAGTTTGCACGGGTGGTCATGGGCACCAATAATGTGGACCACTGCGCCCGCCTCTGCCATGCTCCAACCGTGGAGGGTATGATACAGAGTTTCGGAAGCGGGGCGATGACCAGCTCCATAAGCGAGATAGCCGGGGCGAAGACGCTCTTCGCCATCGGCTCCAACACCACCTCCAGCCACCCGGTCATCGGCCAGGAGGTCAAGCTGGCAGCCCGGAAGGGGGCCAAGCTCATCGTCGCCAACCCGCGCGAGATTGACCTGTGCCGCTTCGCCACCGTCTGGCTGAGGCACCGCCCGGGGACGGATGTGGCCCTCGTCATGGGCATGGCCAGGGTGATTGTGGACGAGGGTCTGGCGGATATGCAGTTCGTGCAGGAGCGCTGCGAGAACTTCGACGCCTTCAAGGCCTCCCTGGCGGAGTTCGGCCTGGAGTCGGTGGAGAAAATCACCGGCGTACCAAAGGACAAGATTGCTGAGGCGGCCCGCCTCTATGCGACTCAGAAGCCGGCCATCACTCTCTTCGCCATGGGCATCACCCAGCACACCACCGGGACCGACAACGTCCTCGCCATATCGAACCTGGCCATGCTGACCGGCAATGTGGGCAAGCCATCCGCCGGCGTCGCCCCTCTCCGGGGCCACAACAACGTGCAGGGTTCCAGCGACATGGGTGTCCTGCCGAACTATTACACCGGCTATCAGAGGGTTGAGAATGCGCAGGTGAGGGAGAAGTTCGAGAAGGCCTGGGGGGTGAAGCTTAGTCCCCGTCCGGGGCTTACTCTGACCGAGATATTCACGGCTGCCCTGTCGGGGCAGATTAAGGCGGTGTATCTCATCGGGGAGAACCCGGTCTTGAGCGAGCCGGATGCCAACAAGACACAGAAGGCTCTCGAGAGCCTGGAGTTCCTGCTGGTCCAGGATATCTTCCCCACGGAGAGCGGTCGCCCGGCCCACGTTGTCCTTCCCGCCTGCAGCTTTGCCGAGAGGGACGGCACCTTCACTAACACCGAGAGACGCGTGCAACGGGTCAGGAAGGTAATAGAGCCCATCGGCGAGTCCAGGCCCGACTGGTGGATTGTCTGCCAGATCGCGAAGAAGATGGGGGCGTCCGGGTTCGATTATCAGCATCCCTCCGAGATCATGGACGAGATTGCCAGTCTTACCACTATCTATGGGGGCATCGCCTATCCAAGGCTGGAGCAGGTCGGCCTGCAGTGGCCGTGCCCGACGAAAGACCATCCGGGGACGCCGTTCCTTCACGCTCAGGCGTTCACCAGGGGGAAAGGGCATTTCTCTCCTCTGAAGGACAGGCCGCCGGCGGAGCTG
Organism: Dehalococcoidia bacterium; assembly: GCA_030690705.1. Classification (GTDB taxonomy): domain Bacteria; phylum Chloroflexota; class Dehalococcoidia; order JAENJB01; family JAENJB01; genus JAENJB01. Next base: position 5,902 of record JAUYGE010000118.1, read on the forward strand.
CCGGATGAGAGCTATCCCTTGATTCTCACCACCCAGCGCAGCCTATTCCAGTTCCATACAGGCACCATGACCCGGCGGGTCGAGGGCCTGGAGACCCTGCGCCATGAGGAGTTAGTGGAGATGAACCCGGTGGATGCCGCGAACCTTGGGATTGCCGACGGCGACTTCGTAAAGGTCACTTCCAGGAGGGGGGAGATGGTGGCCAGGGCCAGGGTGAACGGAGTCTCACCCGTCGGGGTGGTATGCACGACCTTCCATTTCTCGGAGAGTCCTACGAACAGGCTCACCAATTCGGCGGTGGACCCCGTCTCCAAAATACCCGAGCTCAAGGTATGCGCGGTGAGGGTGGAGAAGACCGAGCCGCCGTCGGATTTGGACTTGTGACGGACTGACCAGTACGAAGGGGTATCGACAAATCCGTTGAAAGTGGTATAATAGCGTTCTCTTGGTGGTCGAAGCGAGGCGGAACCACCCGT
>JAUYGE010000126.1 GCA_030690705.1 Dehalococcoidia bacterium
CAAGTTGGGGAAAGAGCTCACTCCAAAGATAAGACTCACCGTGGAGAGAGAACAGTAGCCGTGTCCTCGGAGGAGAGATTGCCCCCTTTCGATGTTGATGCTGAAGAGGCCGTGATTGGCTCTTTGTTGCTCGACAGCGAAGCTATTATTAAGGTCATCTCCGCACTGACCCCGGATGATTTCTACCGGGAGAAGAACAGGTGGGTTTATGAGGCCTGTTCTTCTCTCTATCAGCGCAACGAAGCCATAAACCAGGTCGGCGTTGCTCAGGAGTTGGCCCGTGTGGGGAAGCTGGAAGGTGTTGGTGGCGTTGTTTCGCTAGGGCAGTCGGTGGCCATGGTGCCCACACCACTGCACGTAGAGCACTACGCCCAGATTGTGCAGAGGCTGGCTGTTATGCGGCGGCTTATAGTTGCTGGGGGTCAAATAGCCGGCATCGGCTATGGGGCTGACCCGGACGCTGAAGCGTCCCTCGCCAAGGCTGAAGATATTCTCTTCAAGTTGCGATACGGTAGAAGGCGGCGGGATTTTGTTCACATAAGAGAGGTTCTCGACAAGTACTTCGAGGAGTTGGAGCAGCGGACTGTCCCGGGCGCCGAGGGAAAACGGGCCGTTCGCACTCATTTCAATAAGCTGGACGAGTATCTGGGTGAGTTGCAACCCTCCGATTTCGTTGTGCTGGCCGCCCGTCCGAGCATGGGGAAAACCAGTCTTGCCTTGAATATTGCCAGGAATGCCGCCGTGTACGACAAAGCGTGCGTTGCCGTGTTTAGCCTGGAGATGTCGAGAGAGTCTCTGGTGCAGCGCTTGATCTCGAATGAATCAGGTGTGGATTCCCGGAAAATGCGCCTGGGGCTTCAGAGTGAGGCCGAGGAAAGGCGGGTAATGGATGCCACTGGCGTTCTTTCCGACGCGCAAATCTACATCGATGATTCCCCGCAGCTCAGGCTGATGGAAATGCGGAGCAAGGCGAGGCGGCTTCACTTCGAGAGGGGAGTGGACCTGATCATACTGGACTATCTTCAGTTGATGCAGGCGGACATTCGCACTGAGAACCGTGTCCAGGAGGTCAGTGAGATCACCAGGGCGTTGAAGGGTCTTGCCCGCGACTTGAACCTACCCCTGATTGCTGTATCGCAGCTCAGCCGTGCTCCGGATATTCGTAGCGAGCATCGCCCGCAGCTCCCGGACTTGAGGGAGAGCGGCAGCATCGAGCAGGATGCCGACGTGGTCCTCTTCATTTACCGTGACGATTACTACTATGACCAGGAGTCATGGGAGAAGACATTCCCTGACAAGGACTATCCGAGAGGCATTGCCGAGGTGATTATCGCCAAACATCGTAACGGGCCAACGGGGCAGATCAACCTGAGGTTCGAACCAAGGATTGCCAAGTTTGGAAATCTGGAGGAAGCGGCTTGATGCTAGAGGCTTTCTCCGGGTTTCCGTCACGGACTCAGTACACTCCTCTCCCGAACCTTTTCTTCAGTACTGTGCTTCCTGAGATTGACGATATCGGCGAGCTGAAGGCGGTCTTACATATTTTCTGGCTACTCCATGCCCAAAAGGGTTATCCTCGATTTGTCACCCGCAAAGAGCTGGAACGAGACCCCGTATTGCGGAGAGGGTTGGGGTCAGGGGACGGTTCCCCTGTCAAATCTCTGCAGGTGGCTCTGGAGTTGGCGGTGAGTCACGGTCTCTTGCTCCAGGTAGACGTGGGCACGGATGACAGGCAAGAAACGCTCTATCTTACCAACAATGAGTCAAACAGGGACGTCGTAACAAAGATAAGGAGCGGTGTCCTTTCGCTCGGGGAGATGAAGCCACAAAGTGCCGAGGTGAGTGAGGTGGAGGAACGTGATATCTTCTCTCTCTATGAGCAGAACATAGGGATGCTCACCCCGCTCATCGCGGAGGAGTTGAAGGAGGCCGAGAGCCTCTACCCGGCGGAGTGGATACGCGAGGCTTTTCGAGAGGCTGTCACCCATAACAAGCGAAATTGGAGATACATAGGACGCATTCTAGAACGCTGGGCGCTAGAAGGTAAGGACCATGGAAAGGCTGGGAGAGATACTGAAAAGGCAGGCGGCCAGGACAAGTATGTCCGGGGAAAATACGGACACCTCGTCCGGCGCTGAAATGGCCGACGGGGCGACCGATCCAGATTGCCCGGTCTGCAAAGGGGCGGGGTTTATCTATGCTAACGTTCCCCTGGGCCACGCCGACTACGGCAGGGCTGTCCCTTGCCGTTGCTTGAGCCAGGGCAGGGAGAAACGTCGTTTCTCTCAGATGCAGAGATACAGCAATCTCGGCCCTCTGGTCGGACTGACCTTCGACAATCTGATTCCGGAAGGCAAGAACCGTGACGCTGAGGACAGGAAGCGCTTTCTTCAAGCCTATGAGGCAGCTAAGGCTTTTGTTCGGCAGCCAGAGGGATGGCTCTTGCTGGTTGGTCCCGGTGGGAGTGGCAAGACCCACCTCGCGGCTGCCATAGTGAATGAGCACCTGCGCGAGGGACATCTCGCCCTGTTTATTACGGTGCCTGACTTTCTCGACCATTTGCGCTCTGCTTTTGGCCCAGCGAGTGACATGTCCTATGATGAGCTGTTTGAAAGGGTGAGAAACGCTCCCTTGCTAGTGCTGGATGATCTGGGTATGCAAAGCGGCACCCCCTGGGCAAAGGAGAAACTGGACCAACTCTTGACCCATCGCTTCCATGCTCAACTGCCCACGGTGATTACCACGGACGCCGCCTTGGAAGAGTTGGGAGAGCGAATCGGTGCCAGGTTGAGTGATGCCAGTCTGTGCCAGGCGTATGTGCTGAGCGAGAAGTCCTGTTCCCGACACGGCTATGAAGGTGTTGGTCTCTCCGAGGCAGTCCTTTTAGGGATGGGGATGTTTGAGTCCTTTGATTTGAAGAGGGCCAATCTCACATCCGAGCAGCGCCAGAATCTGGAGCATGCCTATCGTTCCGCTCATGCCTTCGCCCAGTCTCCCCAGGGATGGTTGGTCCTCCAGGGTGGGCAGGGGTGTGGCAAGACCCATCTGGCTGCGGCGATAGCTAATTACCAGATACAACTGAAAAAACCTGTCCTTTTCATGATCGTTCCGGAGTTCCTCGACCATCTCCGCTCCACCTTCAGTCCGGAAAGTAAAGTTTCTTACGATGAATTGTTCGAAAGGGTGAAGGAGGCCCCTCTACTCGTCCTTGATGATTTCACCTACACGGCGGTAAGTCCCTGGGCGCAGGAGAAGCTTTACCAAGTTATTAGCTATCGTTACAACTCAAAATTACCTACGGTGATTACCACTTCCCTGTCTCTGGAAGAGATCGACGGTCGCATCAGTTCGCGGATGGCCGACCTCCGTCTTAGCATGGTATTCAATATCATCGCTCCGGACTACCGGGTTGACTTGAGCATGGCTCCGAAGCAACGGAACATGACTTTGCGTCCGAGAAGAGGCCGCGCACTTTGACATCAGCTAGGGTCGTTGATATAATACCTAGTTTTCTTGTGAACGGCGCCTGATTGGATTACCCGAGTGGCAGTCAATCCGGCGAAATTACCAGTCCTCAGGAGGCCAGATGACTCTCGACAGAGCAAAAGAGATAGTTACTAACAGACACGATTATGCGCGAGAATGGAAGAAGAAGACCGGCAGTAAGGTCATGGGCTATTTCTGCACTTATGTGCCCGAGGAAATAGTCTACGCGGCGGGCGTCCTGCCAGTCCGCGTCATTGGCAGCCACGAGGCCCAGTCTTACACTGAACCTCACATTTACGCCATGTTCTGCCCTTTCAGCCGGGACGTGCTGGCCCAGGGGTTGAGGGGCAAGTATGACTATCTTGACGGTATCATGATCGGGCATTCCTGCCTGCACCTCCGCCAGGCCTTCGGCGCCTGGATGACCAACGTCCCCGCATCCTTCAGCTACTACATGTACACACCTGCAAAGATCCAGAGCCCTCATGCCAAGGAGCTGATGCTGGCTGAAACCATCGAATTCAAGAAGGCCGTGGAGAACTGGCTGGGGCGGCCGATCACCGATGGTGCCCTGGACAAGAGCATAGAGGTATACAACACCAACCGCCGCTTGTTGAAGCAGATATATGAACTGAGGAAGGCTGACCCTCCTCCCCTGTTCGGCTCTGAGGCCATCGAATTGGTGCTATCCAGTCAGCTTAGCGACAAGGCCGAGCACAACAAGATTCTGGAATCCGTTCTTAAGGAGTTGCCTCAGCGCCGCAACGGCCCGCAGGGTGGCAACATCCGTTTGATGATTATCGGCAGCGAGGATGATGACACCAACTTCCTGAGGTACGTGGAGGGCCTGGGCGCTACTATCGTGGCCGATGAGCATTGCACCGGCAGCCGGTATTTCTGGAATGAGACGATTCCCGAGAAGGACCGCCTCCGGGCCATTGGCAACCGCTATGTGAACCGGCCTCCCTGCCCGACCAAGGACTGGGAATCCCGCCGGCGCTTCGTCCACATCATGAACATGGCTAAAGAGTACAACATCCAGGGCGCCATCCTGGTGCAGCAGAAGTTCTGCGACCCCCATGAGTTCGACATTCCACCTCTGAAGGCGCTTCTGGAGAAGAACGGAATCCCATCTCTGTTCCTGGAATTCGACATTACCGTTCCCATAGGCCAGTTCCGCACCCGTGTCGAGGCCTTCCTGGAGATGCTCCAACTCGAGGTAGTCTAGGCGTACAGGCGCCCCAGGATTAGAAAATCAACCTGCAAGGGGAAAAAGTGGTAACGTCAATTAAGAAATATCAAACAAGACCTCTGGATAGCTTCAAGAAAGCGATGGAGCTCCGCAAAGAGTACTATCAGAATGTCATGGAGGCCAAGCAGCAGGGCAAGTTGCTGATCACCGGCGGTGCTGACTCCATGGTGGCATTGCCGGCCGGGTTGGGTGACTACGTTTTCTTTGAGGGTGAACCGTACGGTGCCACCATCTCCATGGATCCCGAGTTTTCGGGGAAGTGTGTGGAGGCCGTCGAAGCGAAGAACTTCGCCCGCGATATGTGTGCCTACATGAGGAACTACTGGGGCTCCATGTTCTTGAACAAGTACTACTTCGGAGGCGAGTTCCCCAAGCCTGACTTTGTCATGCAACTCGGCTTCTGCGACACACATGCCAAGTGGATGCAGCAGGTGGGTGAGTATATGAACGCCCCGTACTTTGGCATTGATATGCCCGTAGGAACGCCGGGCCGCAATGTGGATGCCAAGGTAAAGTACCTTACTTCTCAAATGAATGACGCCATCGAGTGGATGCAGAAGGTGACCGGTCGCAAATACGATGACGACAAGCTGCGTGAGGCGGTAAGGAATGAGTGCAAGAGTTCCGCTCTCTGGAGCGAGATAGTCTGCTACAATAAGGCCATCCCAGCGCCGCTGGAGCAGCGTTTGATCTTCAGCCTCTACATCGTCTGCATTCTGAGGCGCCACGAAAGAAAGTCGGTGGAGTTCTATGAAATGCTCCGCGATGAGGTGAAGCAGAGGGTGGCGGATGGAATCGCCGCCGTCGCTACCGAGCGGTGCCGTTTGATGGATGACAGCCAGCCTCCCTGGTACTTCCTCCAGCTATATAAGTATATGGAGAAGTATGGTGTGTCGGTAGTTGGCTCCCACTATTCCTTCTTCTTGGGCGGCAGTCTGGAAGAGATGCCGGATGGCAGTCTCGGAGCGCCCAAGACGCCTGATGAGATGGGCATGCCGATGAAGACCCGGGAGGATATCCTCAGGGCCTATGCCTTGTGGTACGTCAAGAAGCCTATCATCAGTCAGATGTTCGCCTTGCCGCATTTCAAGAGTGAGACGATGCTGCGGCTCGTCAAGGAATGGAAGGTCAACGGTGTGATTTTTCACCTTAACCGCGGTTGCGAGGGCACGGCCTTCGGGCAGATGGAGAACCGTCTGGCTCTGACCAAGGCGGGAATACCGGTGATGACATACGAAGGCAATATGGCCGACCGGCGGGAGTTCGACGAAGCACAGACCCTTAAGCGAATCGATGCTTTTATGGAAAGCCTCGGGCTCTCAAAGCTGGAGGGCTAAGAAACTGGTCCTGGCTACCGGTCGAGGGCCCGGACAAATCCGAAGGGAGAAGAAACAGAAGTGATAACTGCTGGTATTGATGTAGGTTCCAAGACGGTGAAGGTAGTTATCCTTCAGGACGGAAAGGTCCTGGCACGGAGCCTGGTGCTGACGGGTTTCGAGCAGGGCAAGGCTGCCGAGGAAGCCTTCGCATTGGCGCTCAAGCAGGCAGGACTCAGCGCCAAAGATATCCAGAAGGTTGTCGCTACCGGAGCCGGGCGGACCTCGGTCTCTTTTGCTACCGAGTCGGTCAGCGATGTTGCCGCCGATGCCAGGGGCGCTGTCTTCATCAATCCCAATGCCAAGACGGTCATTGATGTCGGCGCTGAAGAGGGCAGGGGCATCAGCACTGATACCAGGGGCAAGGTGCTTGACTTCGCAGTTAACGAAAGGTGCGCTGCCGGGGCGGGAACCTTCACCGAGGCAATGGCCAGGGCCATAGAGGTGAAGCTGGAGGATATGGGCGAACTCTCTCTTAAGTCCACACAGGAAATCCCCCTCAATGCGCAATGCGCCGTATTTGCGGAATCCGAGGTGGTTTCCCTGGTGCATGCCAAGACCTCCAAAGAGGACATTGCCCGGGCGATCCACGACGGAATCTCCAACAGGATTGCCGCCATGGCCCGACGGGTGGGTGTGCAGAACGATATCGTTCTCATCGGCGGTGTCGCCAAGAATAAGGGCTTTGTGGCTTCTCTCAAGAGGCAACTTGAGGCAGATATCAAGATCCCGGATGAGCCGGAGTATGTCGGTGCTCTGGGAGCGGCGCTAATTGCCGCGAGCTAGCAAGAGATAAGATTTAGCGAGGTAAGCAGACAATGACCACTCAGGTAGAGTACTGGCGCTGGACCGAGTCGAGATACACCAATCCGGAGGTGGATTGGAGGAAGGCCTCGACCATCACCGCGGGGATTGATGTGGGCTCGGTGAGTTCTAAAGCTGCTGTTCTGGCGGACAACGAGATTCTCGCCTATGGATTGATGAGGACGGGCTCCAACAGTCCCGATAGTGCTTTGAACGCTATCAACAGGGCGATCGAGGGGACCGGCCTCACGATGAAGGACATCAAGTTCATCGTGGGCACGGGCTACGGCCGCATCAACATACCTTTTGCCGGCAAGGCTATTACCGAGATCGCCTGCCACGCGCGGGGCGCCAACTACATCTGGGGGCCCGTCGTGAGGACTATTCTGGATATGGGCGGCCAGGACTGCAAGGCCATTCACTGTGATGAAAAAGGCAAGGTCACGGCGTTCTTGATGAACGATAAATGCGCCGCCGGCACCGGGCGAGGGATGGAGGTCTTTGCCGACCTTCTGCAGGTGCCCATCACTCAGGTGGGCGAGATGTCACTTCAGGTGGACAAGGAGCCGCCGCCGGTCAGCAGCACCTGTGTCGTCTTTGCCAAGTCGGAGGGTATCGGTTTGCTGCGTCAGGGCTGGTCCAAGAACATGGTGCTGGCAGCTTATTGCTCCGCCATGGCTCACCGTGTGGTGACCCTGCTGGAGCGTATCGGGATGGAGAAAGAATTCGTGCTGACGGGCGGCATATCCAAGAATATTGGTGTGGTCTCCAGGCTAGAGAAAGAGCTGGGCATTCAGGCTGTTCCGCTGCCCAAGGACCAGAAATTCGACCCGCAGCTGGCCGGCGCCATTGGTGGCGCCCTCTTCGCGCGAGACCTGCTGGCCAAGTCACGGAAGGCTTTCTAGAGGCTAGGATGTTATCCGGACTGGGGAGATTCTTCGTCCTTTCCACGAGCTACATCGCCAACTACGGGTACGCCGACGGCTCAGGCGAGTACTATGTCAGCATAGACTCTGAGAAATGCAATGCCTGCGGCGAATGCATCCCGGCTTGCCCGATGCACATCTTTCAGGTGGAGGAAGACGATTACGGTGACATGGCGGCGGTGGTGAAAGAGTCACATCGTAAGAGCCTGAAGTACGTCTGCTCCCCATGCAAGCCAACCAGCGGGGTGCGTAATCTGCCATGTCAGAAGGCCTGTAAACCCGGGGCCATAGTCCATTCCTGGTAGGTTCCTTGCCGCTTCTCTCATCTTGAATAGGGATGGGGTTAGTGACGGGACTCATCCTCATCGCTGCTTACTTGACGGCTGCGTTTGTTTGCCCTAGAGTCTCAGAGGGTTTAGCGAAGTAATCTAGGGCTGCTGTGATCGGAATGTCAACGACTGTCAAGAGATACACGACGAAACCACTTGAGTGTTGGGCAAAGGCCAAAGAGCTGAGGCTGGAGTACTACCGGCAGGTCAGGGAGGCGAAGAGCCAGGGCAAGCTCCTGGTCACCGGCTCAGGCGATTCGGTAGTCACCTTGCCCGCCGGGCTGGGCGACTATGTGTTCTTTCAGGGCGAGCCCTACGGAGCGAGCATAGCTATGGATCCGGCGTTCTCCGAAGAGTGCTGTGAGGCAGTGGAAGCGCGTGGTTTTGCTCGAGACCTGTGTGCCTATATGAGGAACTTCTGGGGCTCGATGTTCTTGAACAAGTACTACTTCGGTGGTGGTGATTTCCCCAGGCCGGATTTTGGGTTGCCAGGCGGTTTTTGCGATACCCACATCAAGTGGTATCAGGTGGTGTGTGAGCACCTGGGAGTTCCCTTCTTCGGTATTGACATACCTGTAGGCGTCCCCGGGCAAAATGAGGAGGCTAGGGTGGCCTATCTGGCAGCCGAGATGAATGAGGCCATCGAGTGGATGAAAAAGCTCACCGGCCGCGACTACGATGATCAGAAACTCATCGAGGCGGCGAGGAACGAGTTCAAGAGTTCGGCTCTATGGGGCGAGGTGCTGGTCTGCAATCAGACTATCCCCGCGCCGCTGGACCAGCGTCAGATTTTCACCCTATATATACTCAGCCTGCTGAGAAGACAGGAAAAGGAAACGGTGCGTTTC
>JAUYGE010000132.1 GCA_030690705.1 Dehalococcoidia bacterium
AGAGCGCCCTCATCGAGCACCCGGCCGTGGCTGAGGCCGGCGTCATCGGCAAACCCGACCCCATCGCCATGGAGGTGGTGAAAGCCTTCGTCGCCTTGAAAGACGGCTATCAACCGACGGAAGAATTGCGCCGCGAACTGATGCACTTCGCCCGCAAGAAGCTGGCGGCCGCGGTAGCACCCCGAGAGATAGAGTTCGTGGACAAACTACCCAAGACACGGAGCGGCAAGATCATGCGACGTCTTCTCAAAGCCAGGGAACTGGGACTCCCTGCAGGAGACACTTCCACACTCGAAGACGACTAGGGGCCTGTCCGGACAGGATACTTGATGGTATCCTCCCGGAATCGACGGGGAAGGGGCAACCGGCATGAACTCACAGAAGAGATACTACAATTTCCAGGGCGGAATGCCACGCCTGCTTCTGGACGGCTCAGCTCCGGTGGCGCCTCAAGAGAGCCCGCAAACCCACCCCAAGCTCATTACTGATACCACCCTGCGGGACGGAGCCCAGGACCCGCGCTTCGCCCTTTTCCCCAATAAAGCCAAGCTGCGATACTACGATTTGCTCCACCAACTGGACAACGGCACCGGCCGCATAGCAGCCATTGAGGTGTTCATCTACCAGCGGCGCGACGTCTGGGTGCTCGAGAAGCTCCTCGAAAGAGGCTATGATTACCCCCAGGTTACCACCTGGGTGAGGGCGACGCCAAAGGACGTGAAGCTGCTGAAGGAAGTCTCCGGAGGCAGGGTCAAGGAAACAGGACTGCTGGCTTCCTCATCCGACCACCACATCTTTGACAAGCTGGGGTTCCGCAGCAAGGAAGAAGCTGCCGACAAATACCTTGCTCCAATTCTGACCGCATGCGAAGAGGGCATCAGGCCGAGGGTCCATCTGGAGGATGTCACCCGGGCGGACATCGAGGGCTGGGTGATACCCTTCATGCAGCGCACCAGCGAGGAGACAAAGGGGCTGGCCTATTTCCGGCTCTGCGATACCATGGGCCTGGGCATGCCGGACCCATCAGCTGCCCTCCCCTTCGGCTTGCCCCGCCTGGTATCAACCCTCGCCGCCGCCGTAGGAGCGGAACTCGAATTTCACGGCCACAACGACTTTGGTATGGTCACCGCGAACTGCATGGCTGCCTTTCTCTACGGGTGCAAGAGGGTCAACACCGCCTTCGGCGGTCTCGGCGAACGCACAGGCAATGCTCCTCTGGAGCAGGTCCTGGCAAACTACATTCGAATCTTTGGTGACCCGGGCTTCAGGCTGGAAACACTGGCTGAGATCGCCGAGTTGATCGACAAAGATGTAGCCCCTCTACCTGAGAAACAGCCCATCGTCGGACGCAGCATTTTCACTACTCAGGCAGGGCTCCATCAGACGGGCCTCCACCGTCAGACCGAAGCGGAAGGCGGTCTGATTTATTTGCCCTTTGACCCGACTATCGTAGGAAGAAACAGCGCCGAACTGAACCTCATTGGTGCACTCTCCGGCATGGATGGACTGGTGGCTATCCTGAATAGCCAAGGGGAAAAGACCACCGGGGAGAGCGGGAAGTTCCATGTGGCGAGTAAGACGGTGAAACGCCTCTACGACTTGATTCAGCAATCCTATGATGGCAACTACGATGAGTCACGCAAGGAATTCACCGGCTATCGCACCTCTTTCTATGAGCCGGAAGAACTGCTGGAGCTGGCAAGGAAGCTGCAATCAGAGGAAAGCCACCAGGAAAGGCTTCACAAATAGGGAATTGGAGAAGGAGGGACTGAAGAAGCTGCGACCCCTGGAAGAGGCGGCTCACAACCTTCGCTGCGAGAATACCGCCGACCTGAAAGGAGTCATCGAGACAAAGGCCATGCTCTCCGTGGGCCGAGCGGTGATGGAAGTCACCATCTTCCGCAAGGACTTCCCCAGGAGGGACGACCGCAACTGGCTCAGGCCGGTGCTCGCCTCCTACGATGCCGCGAGCCAGCAGATGAAAGTGGCGAAAGGGAAAAAGATGGCGTATCGTGATGGCGGTTGACTTGAGAACTCATTCCTCATTTTGTGACCGGACCACCGGTACACTATAAATGAGCAAAACAAGGGAGGGAGGCACGTTCAGGCCATGCAGACAGTAGGGGTAAGTACAGACGTCCTGGTAGTTGGCGGCGGCACCGCCGGTTGTCTGGCCGCCATGAGAGCCAGCGAAACGGGAGCCGACGTAGCGGTGATCGAGAAGGGCGGCAGCATCTCCCGAAGCGGCTCTTGCGCCTCCGGGATGGACCACTACTCCGTCCTGCTGGACGAGGCGCCATGGGATACTCCCGAGGGCTACCTGGCATCGCTTTCCGCCGAGAAGGCGAAACCCCAGGACCTGAAGGTGGCGGAGGTGTACGCCCGCAACTCGAAGAAGGTCTTCCAGTACCTGGAGAACATCGGCATGCCGTTCAAGGATAAGGTTACCGGGAAGTACCAGCGCATAGCAGGTCTGGGCGGCAACCACCCCCGTACCGTCAGCTTTGAGGGCGCCGCTTTCAAACCCATCCTGGCCCGACAGGTGCACCGGCTGCAGGCTCGGGTGCTAGAACGTGTGGCCGTTCAGGGCCTGCTAACCGAGTCCGGTCGGGTGATTGGAGCGGTGGGATTTCATATCAGGAGCGGCGACTTCTTTGTCATCAAAGCCAAGGCGGTGGTAATAACCACTGGTGGCGCGGTACGGTTTTACCCCGCGCCTTCGGGTCACAACTTCATCACTCACACGCCCCCGTTCAACACAGGCGACGGTCAAGCCATGGCCTTCAGGGCCGGTGCCGCGCTGACCAACATGGAATTCACCAGCACCTCTGCCGAGCCGAAGGGGTTCAGCGCCCCGGGATTGACCGGCTTCGTCAGCTGTGGCGCCAGGCTGGTGAATGCCAAGGGCGAATACTTCATGAAGCGCTATCACCCGCTGGCCGAGCATGGTCCGCGTCACCTGCTGGTGAAAGCCATCAAGGTGGAGGCCGACGAGGGAAGAGGACCCTGCTATTTCGACTGCCGCCACCTCCCACCGAACAAGATAGAGTTCCTGCTCCGCGGCTTCCGCAACGAGAAGGTAACCCTCATAGACCTCTTTGCCGCGCAGGGCATAGACCTCACCAGAGATCTGGTGCCATTTGAGCCCAGAGAGTTCGACTGCAACGGCAACGGCATAGTCATCGACGAAACTTGTCGCTCCAGCCTGGAGGGACTCTTCTCTGCCGGCAACTGCTCCAGCGCTTCTCTCGCCCTCCCGGGGGCCTGCACCCTGGGCTATATCGCCGGCGAGAAGGCAGCTGAGGAGGCAAGCCGCGTTAAGACACAACCCCCACCGGGACGGGAGCAGATAGCCGAGTACCGGGAGGCAATCTTCCGCCCTCTCGACAGTCGCGGCGGCCTTCACCCGACGGAGCTTGAGGATGCCCTCAGGCAGGTGATGCATGAGTTCGTGGGGTTCGAGAGGAACGCAGAGGGGCTCCGCACCGCGCTGGAGCGTCTGAACGGCCTCCGGGAAAAGAGCCGGGACCTGACTGCGCACAACATGCACGAGCTGCTCCGTGCCAACGAGGCCCGCAACTTGATTGAAGTCTCCCTCCTGATTGCAGCAGGGACGCTGAGGAGGGCCTCCACGCAGGCCACGCCGTGGGACACCACAAGCTATCGCGCGGCAGACAAGAAGCAGAAGGGTGGCTTCATCCTCATAACCGCTTCGGGAGATAAGGGCGCCACCCTCGGACCGCCCTCGGACTGGAAGTACCGGGAGGCTCCGGCCACCTAATAACTCACCGCGCCATTAGGGCCTCACTATGGTTGAGAAGATGTTCTTCGCCTGTGGCCAGCTAGAGCTCGAAGGGGTGCTCTACATACCCCCTCAACAAGGGCCGTGGCCGGGAGTGGTGATATGCCACCCTCACCCACTCTACGGTGGTGACATGCACAATAACGTCGTCATGACCATCTGCGAGGCGCTGGTCAAGGAATCCATTGCCAGCCTTCGCTTCAATTTCAGAGGAGTTGGCCGGAGCGAGGGGACGTTCGCTGATGGCATCGGAGAGCAAGAGGATGTCCTGGCCGCGCTGGCCTTCCTGTCATCGAGGGCGGACGGCCAGAGATTGGGGCTAGTCGGTTACTCTTTTGGCGCTGACGTGGCGGCGTCCGCTGCCCCGAGGAGCCCTGCAAAGGCGCTGGCCTGTGTTTCGCCTCCGGGGAGACTGGACGGCCTGCGAGGCTTTGCCGGACCAAAGCTATTCATCGCCGGGGCCGAAGACTCCCTCGTGTCCGCCTCGCTGCTGGAGCAGAGCGCACGAGAACTGCCATCCCCATCAGAGGTAGAGATAATCCCCGGCGCCGACCACTTCTGGTGGGGATATGAAAGCGCCCTTGCACGGAAGATAGCGCAGTTTCTGGCCGGGAATCTCTAGGGATGGCTGGGCTGCGGCTCTCAAATGCCGACAGCACACCCGGGAGCCCGTACCATGAGGATCGGAACACAGACCGAACGCAGGATCCGGTCCGCAACGCTCCCCCACATCCAGCGGCCCACGCCGGAACGCCCGTGAGTGGCGATAACAATGAGATCACACCCGTTCTTCTGAGCGTAGTCTGCGATCATGTCCGCGGCTCTGCCACCAGTGAGTACCTCCCCCTGAACAACCACGGCGTTGTACTTCAGACTGTTCACCACCTGCTTGATGTAGTTGTCGGCATCCGCTTTCTGCTCCGCCTCCAGTCGGTTCCACTCCTCCGCACTCAGCTGGAAATCGGCGCCGGTAACGAGCACCTGTAGAGGCTCTGCCACCCGGACAAAAACCACTTCCTTCGCCTGGCATCCCTGGGCAATGGCTTCCACATGGGGAAGCACGCACTCAGCAAGCTTCGAACCGTCCAGGGGAACGAGAACCTTCTGATACATTACTACCTCCTCGCAAGAGCCCCAGGCTGCCCTGTATTGCTCGTTGATTCGCCTAGAGGATACATCTTACCTTCGAAACGGTCAATGGCGATTCCGGCTCAAACAAAAAAGACCCGGAGTCCCAATAGAATCGGGACTCCGGGTCTTCGTGTTAAACCGACCTGCTATCTGCTGACCTTAGTTTTACGGTAGCAATCGCTACAGTACACCGGTCTTCCGCTTCGGGGTTCGAAGGGCACTTCGGTGTCCTTGCCGCACCCGGCGCACTTCACAGGATACATCTGCCGCTGGGCCGTCTGGCCGTAGCCACCGGTCCCACCGCGCTCTGTTTTCCTGGCCTGGCGACATGCCGGGCAACGCTTAGGCTCGTTGGTATAGCCCTTAGACCTGAAAAATTCCTGGTCTTCAGCGCTGAAGGTAAAAGTTGCGCTACAATCGGAACACTGGAGAGACTTGTCCTCGCTCATTAGATGACCTCCTCTCTTTAATATTCCAGTTAGAGTTCGGTCACCTGATACTTGATAAATCTGAGGATTTTCGGAAGTTCATGATAACCCAAACCTCAACCGTTGAAAGTATTATACTACTGTAACAGACTCTCTGCAACTGTTGCAAGAGCATGGCGAATTAGCTACTATGGAGCACAGTAGATGAGATACGCCAGACATTTTGGAAGACGGACGAAGATAGTCTGCACCATAGGCCCTGCCACCGGCTCAGCCACCGCCATTGAGCAACTGATCAAGGCAGGTATGGACGTGGCCAGGCTCAACCTGGCCCACGGCAGCTACGGTGAGCACAGCGGCTACATCGACGCCACTAGAAAAGCAGCCCAACGCCTGTCAATACCAGTGGCTATCGTGATGGACCTCCCCGGGCCGAAATACCGGACCGGCGCCCTGCGCGCCGACTCCGTTGTGCTGAAGAGGGGGGCACAACTCACCCTTACCACCAGGCAACTCGAAGGTAACGAGAGTGTGGTGCCGGTCAAGTATCCCTCCTTCACTCGAGACGTGGAAGTCGGAGGCACCGTCCTGCTAGGCGACGGGGCGATAGAACTCCGGGTCCAAAGCATTCGCGCCAGTGAAGTCAAATGCAAGGTTGTCATTGGCGGTGTGCTCACCGCAGGCCGGGGCATAGTTATCCCG
>JAUYGE010000135.1 GCA_030690705.1 Dehalococcoidia bacterium
CCGGGTATCCTCGATGATATGATGCTGATTAGAGGAATGGGCTTATCCACCGCTACTGTTACGGTAGTGTCCCGGTCCCAGGAGCCGCTGATGCGGTGAATCTTTATCTCCGACGTCGTCTGCAGAAAGTTGAACAGCTTGGCCAGCATCTTCAAGTCCACCGGTACGCCTACCACCAGCTCTACCTCGCCGGCGTAAAGGGCTTGCCCGTCCCGTTCCGATAAGGCCGTCCCCATCCCGGTTTCATCGGGACCCGGATTCTGCTCCGCGAGGGACGGACCTGAAGGCCCTCCCGCCGTCACCGCCGGCGCCTCATCGGCAGACTTCTCTTCTTGAAGCTGAGCTGTTGGCTCCAAACTCTTCCCCTCCTCGACCTTCCTCTTCGCCTCCGACAGAATATCTTCGGCCTCTTTATGGGCGGCCAGTGCAGCGCTCTGCTTTATTGCTTCGGCCTCTTGCCTGGCCTGGGCGATAATCCTGGCGGCTTCAGCTTCAGCCTGTGCCTGCGTCCTGACGCCGGTGGCTGCCTGTTCCTCCGCCTGCCCGGTTGCTGGACCGGGTCCTTTTCCACCTGACCGGCCTGCTCTCTTTCTGAGTCCCTGCCACCAGCGGCCAAGCTCGCTTAGTACCGGCATTACCTACCTCATTTCCATATCAGCGCCTTACTATTCGCGAAAATCATAGCTCGCTAGCTGTCAAATGTCAAAACGGCAGACCGTTGACTAGTGCTAAATTGCACAAGTCAGCGCAATAAATAGAGATTCTTCGCTACGCTCAGAATGACACCTTAGACCTGTCACCCTGAGCGTAGCGAAGGGTCTTATCCCACTCACAAGCTAACGCTGATTATCGCAGCTAAGCACTAGTGCAGTTGTATCGTTTCAAGCCCCTCGCCAGTCCTCTATCTCAACATCCACGACTGAACACTGACACCCCCGATAATCAGCGCTATGTTGGAATCGATAGTTATATTATCTGCCTCCGTGCGGGAGTCAAAGAAGGGCACGAGGACCAGACCCGAATTCCAGCTATAAATCATCTGATACTCGCTCGTATCGACGCCAATCCCATCAAATATGTTCGGTGACGGAAAATTGGATTCGGCCAGAACTTCATTGTAGAAGGCGCCCGACGCATTCTGGGTAGTCATCGCCCAGAAGGTCAGGCTCTTCGTCTCACCGGCGGCAAGAGATACTTGAGGAGAAAAAGTCCAGACCAGTTTCTGACGGGACACACCGTTCACAATTGGAAATGGAACGATCCAGCTGGGATTCTCCGTGGTCACGCCACCGCTGGGACCGGTATAAAGAAATTCTGGCGGCAGGTAGTCCGTTATCTTCGAAACCTGGTGGGTAGAACCGTCCTGGTTAGTCATATTGATAGTATAGTAAATGGCTGTCGGGTCACCCGGCTCAATGATGC
Source organism: Dehalococcoidia bacterium (assembly GCA_030690705.1). GTDB lineage: Bacteria > Chloroflexota > Dehalococcoidia > JAENJB01 > JAENJB01 > JAENJB01. The sequence continues at coordinate 1,423 of JAUYGE010000135.1, forward strand.
TGGGGACCGATGTCTTGGTCACTACGACTAATCCGTTGTTGGCATACACATTCGGGTTGGTTGGGGTACCCACTATAATGGGCGCCTGCGGGCCGCTGACGGAGTCCCACGGTTTCAGGACAACCCAGTTGACCTGTACCGTGTCTCTTGTAGGACTTGGCAGGCTGAGAGATATCTGAAATTTTATCTCCTTCACCTGTCTGACGGCGAAGTCCCGTATCGGCGAGGTGAAACCACCGGTATCAGTACTATAGTCATAACTGGCTGGCCACTGCAGCCGTGTCTGGTTTGAGACAGCTTCAACCAGGGGGTTGGCAAGAGCCTGCCACGCACCCCCATCTACTCTGATATAGCTGCTATTGGCTACGTAAATGCCGGTTCTGAAGTCGGCAGGAAGTATATCGTAGACGGCATCCAGTCCCTGGGTGGTGTTTTCGCTGAGCTGCTCGAGACGAATAATATAGGTGAAGGTCTGGGTGCTGTCATTGGCGACTTTAAGGGGATCGGTGGAAGATGGATTGCTGGCGGTAACCGTCTTCGTCGGCTTGATGACATCGTCGGTGGCCAGTGTGATTCCTCCTGCACCCGGCAATGCCCGCATGGTGAGGGTAATGTCCACCGGGATACCGCACACATCTATCGCGAACGCTTTCGTCTCGCCCGATGCGGAGAACTCAGACGCCAGGTTGCCATATATCAGCTTCCACAGTACCCATTCTTGCGCCGCGCCCGCTGCATACATCGCCTTCACCTGCCGGGTGACAATCGGGCCGCCCTTGGTGGCTGTAAAGTTTAGCCCGAGGAGCGGGACTATCGCCAAGGTCCCTATCGCCAGGAGTATCAAAACCAGAATTAATGCCTGCCCACCTTGTCTTTTTCTCATCGCTATGACCCTTCCGGCAGCATTTTGACGGTGAATTTGAGAGTCTCACTCGCGCGTGAAATCCCGGGACCGGTAGCAGTAATAACGACACTGATGATCCTGCCGCTTTGGGTAAACCCCAGATACGTAATTTGCCGGCCTGCAATAGTCACTGCGCCGTCGTAGGTGCGCAGTAGCTGAGTACCTGACAGGGCATAGGTGCTGGTGTGGCTCGCCGTCTCTGGCGGCGCCCAACCGGTGGAGTCGGTCCAGGTCAGTGTGACCGAGCTTCGGGGAACGGGGTCGAGGTCGGTCAGGTCGGTTGTCGCAGCCATGGGGATGTCCTTCTTGAGCCACAAAGTGGCGAAATCTATATCTGTCTGGGCCACAACCTGATCGCGCGTACGGATAGCGTACCAGGAGACCTGGTAGATACTGGTGACCAGGCCCGCCAGCAGCGCGCCACCCACTGCCATAGCCACCAGGAGTTCCATTAAAGTGAATCCTTTTTGATTCATCTTTGAGTCTTGAACGTGCATACGGAGAGAACAAACCTCCCCTCCCGCGACACGATTATGGTGATCTTCTCGAAGGTCTCGTTAGTGTAAGAAGAGACCCAGGTGGCGCCGCCATCGTTGGAGTAGGCAAGACCGACGGTCACATCGTACTGGAAGGGGATGGTGATGCCGC
>JAUYGE010000145.1 GCA_030690705.1 Dehalococcoidia bacterium
GTGGCTTAAGCTCTGCAGCATGGCCACGTCGATGAGACCCGTTCGTTTATCTTTGCCTCCACCGATTTGGCCGATGGCCTTCGGGTCAAGCCCGAGGAAGCTGCTGAGCTGGACCAGCCACTGTTCCATAAGCGGACGGCGGTGTACCAGGACCAGAGTGTTCCTGCCTCTGGCGGCGATAAGATAGGCCCCGACCGCCGTCTTACCCAGTCCGGCAGGAGCGACGAAAACGCCATTATCATGGTGAAGCAAGTCCGTTGCCGCCGCCTGTTGCACTGGCGAAAGCGTGCCTTGGAAAACGAGGCTGATCTCTTTTCCCGGAGACCTGTCGTCAATAAGGTCCAGACGAGCGCCGTTGCATGTAAGCAGTTCTTGGAGACCATCACGGCAACCGCGGGGGAGCCCCAAGTGCTGGGGGAACTCCTTGCTACAGGAGATTACCCTAGGAGTTAAGGCGGTAGATAGTCGCAGGCTTTGCCTCTTGTAGAATTCGGGGTTCTGGAACGCCGCCATCCTCTTGATCCGATTGAGGACGGGCGATGAAAGGCCCTCCTTTTCGACGTAAAGCAGGTTGCTGAAGACAACTTTGACGCTCTCCGGCCAGAGACCAGTGAGAGAGGGCTCAGGTGTCCGTTTGGACGGGGGCAAGTTCCACGGACGGTCATCCTCACCGTCGGTATCGATCCCCACCCCGATAATCTGTCCACGGCGCGCAGCCTCCCTGGCCAATGACTCTACGGTGGAGGGTCTTAGACGGCCCAGGGAAGCGAGAAACGCCCATTGATCCTTGTAAGCCTCAAGACCGTCATTGACGAAAACGCTGTTTCCCTTGGCACTTGGAGTTTTTTGAAGTGGAAGGGAGATGAGGTTGCCCAGTCCTCCTTTGGGCAGCGTGTCCTGGTTCGGAAAGAGGCGATCATAGGAGTCCATACTCAGCCGGTAGTGGCGGCTCATGGTCTCGGTTAGTAGGTAACAGCCGAGCTGCCGTACCTTAGTAGCAGACACTGGGTCGGTGAGGAATACCCAGACATGTCCTCCATGTCCGGAGCGAGACCGCTCCAGAGCAACTGGCACCCCCATGAGACGACAAGTCTGAAGAAAAGCGGCAGTGTCTTCCGTCCACGATTGCTTGTCGAAGTCGATGGCCAGGAAATGGCAGGTTTCATCG
>JAUYGE010000158.1 GCA_030690705.1 Dehalococcoidia bacterium
TTCAACTCTTCGGTTTACGGAGCTGGCTCGTCGCCGCCATCGGCGGTATAGTTACTTTGATCCTGATCGGAATACCAACCGCCATTATTGACAACCCGTTCTTTTTTAGGCAGACGCCGGTCCGGCTCCAGGACTACATTATTTGGGTATTAACAGGGCTTCTGACTGGCCTCTTCGTGGGCACTTTTACCCTGTCAGCCAAAGCCACTGCGAGCGGTAAAGCTGTATCGGGAGGGTTTCTTTCCTTCCTGGCAGTCGGTTGCCCCATCTGCAATAAATTGGTGTTATTACTGCTGGGTACCTCCGGGGCGCTCACCTACTTCGCGCCGGCCCAGCTTTACATCGGGATTGCCTCTCTGGCTTTACTTGGCTGGGCGCTGCACCTGCGGGTGCAGGCCATCAATCGGAGTTGCTGTGCTACTCCTCAACAAGTTGAAGCCCCAAGAGCGAATACAAAGGAATAACAATCTGAAGAAACTCCAGGTTAAGACGTTCAGTGCTCTTTCTGCACTGAGACGCTGTACACGGCGCTTTTCTCCGCATGACGTCTGACAATCATATTTACAAAGATTTTCGAGGAGACAGAAACCCTATTTGGGAGCTATTCCCTGCGGTGGGAGACGAAGCGGGCTATTTTATTCAGAGCCTCTTCGATATCCTTTGTGGATGTGGCATAGCAGCAGCGGATGTGGCCCTCTCCGCTCTTGCCGAAAACCGAACCGGGGACGACCGCCACCTTTTCCTCCGTGAGCAACGTTTCGGCGAACACCTCCGAGGTCATGCCTGTGCTCCGGATGGATGGAAATGCGTAAAAGGCCCCCTTCGGCTCGAAGCAGGTCAGGCCGATATTGTTGAAGCCCTTCACCATGAGCTGGCGCCTCTGGTTGTAGTCATACAGCATGGCAGACACATCGGCTTCGCCGGCCCTGAGCGCTTCGAGTGCGGCCTTCTGTGCCATGATGGGGCTGCAGAGCATGGTGTACTGATGTATCTTGGTCATGGCGGCCAGGATGGGCTGGGGAGCCGCCGCGTAGCCAACGCGCCAGCCGGTCATGGCATAGGCTTTGGAGAAGCCGCTCAAGAGGACAGTGCGCTCCTTCATGCCCGGGAGCGAAGCCACGCAGGTGTGTTCCACGCCGTAGACCAGGCGGTCGTAGATTTCATCCGAGATGACGAGGAGGTCATGGTCTCTGGCGACGTCAGCCAGGCGAGCCAGTTCTTCCCGGGGCATTACCGCGCCAGTCGGATTGGCCGGGTAACCGAGCAGGATAGCCCTGGTGCGCCCGGTTATCTTCGCTTCAACGGCGCCGGCCTGCAGACAGAAACCGTCGTCCGAGGTGGTGGACACCGGGACGGGCACCCCGCCAGCTAGGACAATACACGGGCTGTAGGCCACGTAGCAGGGGTCGGGTATGATGACCTCGTCGCCCGGGTCAACAATGGCGCGTAGCGCCAGGTCCAGTCCTTCGCTCACACCCGTGGTGACCAGAAGCTCGCTGTCGGGCTTGTAGGTCACCTGGTAACGCCTGGTCAGATAGTGGGAGAGCTCCTGGCGCAGCTCCGGCAGGCCGAGGTTTGAGGTGTACATGGTGTAGCCCTTTTCGAGGGAGTATATGGCCGCCTCCCTGATGTGCCACGGAGTGACGAAATCGGGTTCGCCCACCCCGAGGGAGATCACCCCGTCCATGGACGAGATGAGGTCAAAGAACTTGCGGATGCCGGAGGGCGAAATCCGATTCACCCGTTCAGAGGTGCGCTTGCGGGAAACCCCGGATTTCGACGAAGGATGGACAAACACTTTACCGCACTCCTCCCATTGGTTTTTCCTTGTAGATAATGATAGGGTCCTACAGGATCAGCGGCTGGCGCCGGGTCTGCTCTTCCCCCTCCAGTATCTCACCGTCTTCCTTGTAACGCTTGAGCAGGAAATGCGTCACCGTCCCCTGTATTGACTCGAGGGGAGCGAGCTTCTGAGCGACGAAACCGGCCACCTCCTGCATTGTCTTGCCGGTTACCACTACTGACAGGTCGTAGGTGCCTGACACCAGGTACATGGAGCGCACCTGAGGGAAGCGGTAGATGCGCTCGGCGACGGCGTCAAAGCCCACGTCCCTCTGGGGAGAGACCCTGACCTCGATGAGCGCCCAGACGGTTTCCTCCCCCAGCTTCTCCCAGTTGATGAGCGTCTTGTATTTCAGGATGACGCGCTCTTGCTCAGCCTTCTTGATGGTCTTTTCTACCTGTGCCAGAGGCAGTCCGGTCATGCCGGCAATCTGCTCCGGCTTGGTCCGGGCATCTTTCTCCAGAATCCTGAAAACTTCCTTTTCTTTCTCTTTCACCCGCTCCTCCGTTCATGACAGGCGTTCTCTCGACTCAATTATAGCGGCGGTCTCCTCTTGTGCCAATCGGTAGCCTGCTCGTAGGCGAAGCCAATCCTGAGCAATGTCTCCTCACTGAAGAGGGGGCCCATAATCTGCATGCCGACGGGCAGCCCGGCGACAAAGCCGGCCGGCACGCTCAGCGCGGGAATGCCGGCGATGTTCACCGGCAGGGTGCAGACATCACTGAGATACATCTGCACGGGGTCGTCAGTCTTCTCCCCTATCTTGAAGGGTACTGTCGGAGAGGTGGGTGTAATGAGGGCGTCGCATCTCTGGAAGGCCTTCTCAAATTCCTGCCGGATGAGGGTGCGCACCTTCTGGGCCTTCAGGTAGTAGGCATCATAGTATCCTGCGGAGAGCGCATAGGTGCCGAGCATGATGCGCCGCTTCACCTCAGGGCCAAAACCATACTGGCGGGTCTTCTCGAGTGCGTCCCACACGGACCTGGTGTCCTTGTAGGAAAAGCCATACTTGACCCCGTCGTAGCGGGCCAGGTTGGCCGAGGCCTCGGAAGGGGCCAGGATATAGTACACGGCGAGGGCGTAGCGGGTATGAGGCAGGGACACCTCCCAGTCTATGCTGGCGCCGAGTTCCTGCAGTCTGGTGATGGCCGCCTGCATCGCTGCCGTCACTTCTTTTTGGGCGCCGTCAACGAAATACTCGCGGGGCACTCCCAGCCGCAGCCCTTTGAGGTCGGTAACCAGGGAGCGGGTGTAGTCCGGGACGGGACGTGGGGCAGAAGTGGAGTCCCGGCGGTCGTGTCCGGCGATGGCCTTGAGAAGTATGGCGCAGTCGGTCACATCCTTGGTCATCGGGCCTATCTGGTCGAGGGAACTGGCGAAAGCCACCAGTCCGTACCGGCTTACCCTGCCGTAAGTGGGCTTCAGTCCGGTGATGTTACAGAACCCGGCCGGCTGGCGAATGCTGCCACCGGTGTCGGATCCGAGAGCACCGAGGGCGCCGTCGGCGGCTACGGCTGCGGCCGAGCCGCCGCTGCTGCCGCCGGGCACGCGGGTGGTGTCCCAGGGATTGCTGGTGGTAAAGAAGGCTGAGTTCTCCGTCGAGGAGCCCATGGCGAACTCGTCCATGTTGGTCTTGCCGAGGATTACCGCACCTTCGCGGTGGAGCTTTGTCATGACCGTGGCATCATATGGGGGCACGAAGTTCTCCAGCATCCTGGACGAGCAGGTGGTGCGTATGCCTTTGGTGCAGATGTTGTCCTTTATCGCCAGGGGGATGCCGGTGAGGGGTCGGCACCTGCCGGCAGCGATGCGCTTATCCGCCTGCCGGGCCTGGCGAAGCGCCAGGTCGGCGGTGATGGTGACGCACGGGTGGACCTTGTCCTGAAGGTCATTAAGGCGCGCCAAGACAGCCTCGGTCAACTCGATGGAGGTAATCTGTCTCTTCTCAAGCTGGAGGTGCGCCTCGTGGATGGTCAACTGATGCAGCTTATTCAACGGTGCCCCTCACTCCAGTATGGCGTTGACCCTGAAGTACCCGTCCTCCGCGCGAGGCGCATTGGCCAGTATCTGCTGTTGGGGGTAAGAGGGGGCTTCTTTGTCGTCGCGCAGGACGTTCTGAAGGTCAATCGATTGGGATGTGGGTGGCACGTTGTTCGTGTCCACCTGCTGGAGAATCTCGAAGTTCTCCAGGATGTTGGACAGTTGCTCCTGCAGCTTCTCCATCTCGGCGTCGGTGAGACCCAGCCTTGCCAGGGTGGCGATGTGCAGGACTTCCTCTCGACTTAGCTTCATTGTGCGTCTCTAGATAAGGAAAATAATATCCTATTATATAACATTTCTGTGACATCAGCGCAGATAGAGGGCAAAGAGGGGCTCTAGTACTTAGTTGCGATAATCAGCGTTAGCTTGTGAGCGGGACGAGACCCTTCGCTTCGCTCAGGGTGACAAACAAGGATGTGTCATTCTGAGCGTAGCGAAGAATCTCTATTTATTACGCTGACTTGTGCAGTTTAGTACTA
>JAUYGE010000160.1 GCA_030690705.1 Dehalococcoidia bacterium
AGGCGGCGCGCCAGATGGTAAGCGTGATTGAACGGGCGCAGAGAGGACAGAGCCAATGAAGACATTGACCGGGAATCTGGAATCCATCGCGGAGGAAACCCGGCGCTATTTCGCCGCCAAGGATGCCGCTCGAGAAAAGGCCCTCCGCCTCTCCCGCGAGATTATCCGCCTCAGTAGCCAGGCCATTCGGGCCGTTCACCGCCAGGACTATGACCATGCCGGGAGACTTCTCAGTTCGGCCACAGAGGTACTGCGAGACGTGAGCCAATCCCTGAAAGCCCACGAGGACCTCCTTCACTCCGCCATCTTCCACGATGCTCAGAAAGAGCTCGCCGAAGGGTACACCACCCTGGCGATGGTCACCGGTCGTCCGCTGCCCGAACCGGGCGCTCTCGAGGTGACGCCCGCAGCCTATCTCAACGGGCTGGGCGAAGCGGTGGGAGAGATACGCCGCTATCTTCTCGACGGCTTGCGCCGGGGAGACATGTCCCGAAGTGAAGAGCTGCTCTCCGCCATGGACGACATCTACAGCGTACTGATCACCATGGATTTCCCCGAGGCATTGACCGGAGGTCTGAGGCGTACTACCGACATGGTCAGGGGAGTTCTCGAAAGGACTCGCGGCGATTTGACCATGGCAGCCTCCCAGAAGGAACTGGAAGCAAAGCTGCAGGACTTTGCCAACTCGCAAAAGAGACCGAGCGCCTGAAAGTGACGCCGTCTGCTGGCGAAATGGCACCCTAAGTTATTGACGTGTCGACTTCAGTGTGCTAAACTTCCGCACCAATGCCTCATTGGCTCATCTTGTTAGCCGGTACCGTTGCTGCAATGAGGGAGGCCATGTGATTTAGCAGGCTAGTCCGCCTAGCAATCTCGCCAGCTAAATAGAAAAGGGTCTAATGCTAGATGAGCTAAAGGTACTTTAGCTCATCTAGTTTTGTGGAGCCGGGAAAAGTAGAGAAGAGATGCCCACTATAAACCAACTGATTAGAAAAGGACGCCGGAAGGTCGCCAAGAAGACCAAGGCCCCCGCGCTGCGGTTTAACCTGAACACCATCAAGAACCGGACCACCAAAAACAGTCGGGGCTCTCCTCAAAAGAGGGGTGTCTGTGTTCAGGTCAAGACGGTGACCCCCAAGAAACCGAACTCTGCGTTGCGCAAGGTAGCTAGAGTCAGGTTGACCAACGGCATTGAGGTGACCGCCTACATCCCGGGCGAGGGACACAACCTCCAGGAGCACTCCGTCGTGCTGATACGCGGAGGTAGAGTCAAAGACCTGCCCGGCGTGCGTTACCACATCATCAGGGGCGTCCTCGACACCGGTGGAGTAGCCAACCGCCAGCAAGGCCGCAGTAAGTACGGTGCGAAGATGGGCAAGGAGGGCGAAGCGAAAGCAGTGGTCACACCCGCTACCGCCCCAAGAGGAGCCTAATCTATGCCTCGACGTGCCAGAGTAATCAAGAAGACGCTGAAACCGGAAGCCAAGTACCAGAATGTTACCGTGGCCAGATTCATCTATAAGATACTGACCTGCGGCAAGAAAAGCACTGCCGAGCGCGTAATCTACGATGCTCTGGAGCTGGTGGAAAAGCAAATGAAGAAAGACCCGGTGGAGGTACTAGAAGCAGCGGTGAGGAACGCCACGCCCTTTCTGGAGGTAAAGCCTCGCCGCGTAGGTGGCGCCACTTATCAGGTGCCTGTAGAGGTGGCCCCCGAGCGAGGGGCAGCCATGGCTATTCGCTGGCTAATCGCGTCAGCCAGGGGTCAGAAAGGCAAACCGATGGCCCAAAAGCTGGCAACCGAGATAATTGATGCCTACCAGAACCAGGGGCAGACCGTCAAGAAGCGTGAGGACACGCACAAGATGGCGGAGGCCAACCGGGCCTTTGCGCACTACCGATGGTGATAGACACTAAGCCGAGTATTGTCAGTCAGGAGCGGAAGACGAACACTTCTCCTACCGAGTCTCTCCCTGTTGAGGGCAACACGACATCCAGGACTTTGCCGCTGGAAAGGTTGCGGAATATCGGCATTATCGCCCACATCGATGCCGGTAAGACCACCATGACCGAAAGGATCCTCTTCTACACCGGCCGCACCTACAAGATAGGCGAGGTGGATGATGGGAATACAGTCATGGACTGGATGGATCAGGAAAAGGAGCGGGGCATCACCATCACCGCAGCCGCTACCACCTGTTTCTGGCGGGATTGCCGCATCAACATCATCGACACCCCGGGCCACGTTGATTTCACCGCCGAGGTGGAACGCAGCTTGCGAGTGCTCGATGGCGGAGTAGTGGTTTTTGACGCCGTCTCCGGCGTAGAAGCGCAATCCGAGACAGTCTGGCGCCAGGCTGACAGATACCATGTCCCCCGGATTTGCTTTATCAACAAGATGGACCGCCTCGGAGCCGATTTCTCCAATACGATTTCCATGATTGAGAGCCGCCTCCAGGCCCGGGCGCTGCCGATTCAGCTGCCTCTGGAGAGCGAGTCCGCCTTCAGGAGAATAGTTGACCTGATAGAGAAAAAGGTGCTGACCTTCTCCGATAACCAAGGCGAGCCGCCTCAGGAGTCTCCGATCTCGGATGCCGAAAAGGACAAGGTAATACATCTCAGGGAAACCCTCATTGAGAGAGTAGCGGAGAATGACGAAGCTCTGATGGCCGCCTATGTCGAGGGCCGCGATATTTCGCCCGCCGAACTTAAAGCAGCGCTACGCCGCGCCACCATTGCCAACACCGTGGTACCGGTGCTTTGTGGCACCGCCCTGAGAAACAAGGGTGTCCAGCCCCTGCTCGACGCTATTGTAGACTATCTCCCATCCCCCATGGACATCCCCCCCGTGCGCGGCTTGGACCCTCGCAATACGGCACAGGAGCTTTCTCGCCCCGTCGACGACCAGGCACCTTTTTCGGCCTTGGCCTTTAAGGTCGTCTCCGACCCCTTCATGGGCCGCCTGGTTTACTTCCGTGTCTACTCCGGCAAGGTGAAGACAGGTGATCAGGTCCTCAACACCGCCAAGGGGACGAAAGATCGGGTGGGACGCTTGGTAATGATGCATGCCAACCGCCGCGAGGAAATCACTCTAGCCGATACGGGCAGTATCGCTGCCGTGCTGGGGCTGAAGAACACCTTCACAGGAGATACCCTGTGTGACCCGAGCCATCCCATCTTGCTGGAATCCATCCGTTTCCCGGAGCCGGTCATGTCTGTGGCCATCGAGCCCAAGACAAATGCCGACCAGGACCGGATGAGTGAGGCTCTTGGAAAGCTCGCAGATGAGGACCCCACCTTCAAGGTCAAATACGACCAGGATACGGCGCAGACTATAATCTCCGGCATGGGAGAGTTGCACTTGCAGGTCCTGGCAGAGCGCATGTTCCGGGAGTTCAAGGTCGGCGCTACGGTGGGGAAGCCCCAGGTAGCCTACAAGGAGACTATCACCAGCGGTGTGGACTGCGAGGGTAGGTTTGTCCGCCAATCCGGCGGGCGAGGCCAGTATGGTCACGTAGTCATGCGTCTCGAGCCCCTGCCCCCCACCAGCGGATTTCAGTTTGAGAACGCGCTGAGGGGATCGGCGCTTCCCAGGGAGTATGTTCCTGCTATCAAATCAGGAACAGAGGAAGCCCTCGAAAGAGGCACGTTGGCCGGCTTCCCACTGATTGATGTCAAAGCTATCCTGAAAGATGGCAGCTACCACGAGGTCGACTCTTCCGACATGGCTTTCAAGATGGCAGCTTCTCTGGCGGTAAAGGACGGGGTCCGCCGGGCCAAGCCCATAATCCTGGAACCCATAATGAGGCTGGAAGTAGTGACCCCGGCGCAGTTTATGGGCGATATCATCGGCGACATTAGCTCCAGAAGAGGACAAATCGAGAATATCGAGACCAGGGGCGAGACATCGACAATACGTGCTCTCATGCCCCTGTCGGAGACCTTTGGATATGCGACCGAAGTGCGTTCTCTGAGCCAGGGAAGAGCCAGCCATTCCCTCGAGTTTGCCCGATACCAGCCTGTCCCCGCCGAAGTGGCCCAGTCGATAATTGGTCATGGGAAGGAAGGTTAGAGCCGGTTGCTAACCCAAGCAACCAGGTAACGAAACAAAATGGCAAAGCAGAAGATTCGCATAAAACTGAAGAGCTACGACCACAAGCTGGTCGACCAATCGGCCCTTCAGATTGTGGAAGCAGCCGAGCAGACCGGCGCTGTGGTAGCCGGGCCGGTGCCACTGCCCACCCGTATTGAAAAGTTCTGTGTTAACCGCTCCACCTTTATCGACAAGAACTCGAGGGAGCAGTTCGAAATCCGGACTCACCGGCGCCTGATTGACATCCGGGAGCCTTCCCCGAAAACGATAGATGCACTCGCCCACTTGAATCTGCCTTCCGGCGTCAGCATCGATATCAAACTATAGCGCAGGATATTGAGTTCACGAGAGAGAAATGAGCACGGGCTTGATCGGCAAGAAAATAGGCATGACCCAGATATTCAAAGCTGATGGCGAGATGCAAGCGGTCACCATCATCGAAGCTGGACCATGCACAGTGACCCAGATAAAGACGGTCGCTAAAGAGGGTTACAACGCGGTGCAGCTTGGCTTCGCCCAGGCGAAACTGAACCGCCCGGAGAAGGGGCACCTCAAAGAGTTGGGCCAGTTCAAGCTCCTGCGGGAATTCCGGACCGAGGACATATCTTCCTTCCAGTTGGGGCAGAAAGTTGACGTCAGTCTCTTCAAGACTGGCGAGCGAGTCGACGTCATCGGCATCTCTAAAGGCAAGGGGTTTGCCGGAGTTGTCAAACGCCATCACTTCAGGGGGGGGCCGAAGACTCACGGCCAATCGGATAGAGAGCGTGCCCCGGGAGCTATTGGCTCTACTACCTATCCCGGACGCGTTTGGCCGGGCACTCGCATGGCCGGGCACATGGGAGCAGAGAGAACCACAGTGCAATCCCTTGAAGTCGCAAGCGTCGACCCGGACAAGAACTTCCTTCTGGTGAGGGGCGCTGTGCCTGGAGCTGACAAGGGATGGCTCCTGATAAATAAAGCGTGCAAGAGGAAATGAATCCAGTGCAAGTCCCGGTACTTAACACCCGCGGTGAAACCGTGGAGAAGATAGAAATAAGAGAGGACACCTTTGGCCTGCCCTTCAACGAGGCAGTGGTCCATCAGGCCCTGGTGCGACAACTGGCCAACAGGCGGGTGGGCACGGCCAATACCAAGACACGGACCGACGTGGCCGGCAGCGGCAGGAAACTGTACCCTCAGAAAGGTACCGGTCGGGCCCGCCGCGGCGGCATCAGGTCGCCGCTGCTGCGAGGGGGAGGGGTGGTTTTTGGCCCTCATCCACGGGACTACCGTCAGTCTATGCCCAAGAAGATGCGACTTCTCGCGTTGAAGTGCGCTCTCTCGGCCAAAGCCAGAGATGGAGAGTTGATAGTGCTGGATGACCTGATAATGGAATCTCCCAAGACCAAAGAGATGCAGCAGGTGCTGAACGCCATCGGAGCCAATCCATCGGCCCTGATAGTGACCGCCGAGGCCAATAGGAATGTCATCAAGTCGGCGAGCAACATCCCGGGCACGAAGACACTGCCCACAGCCACGTTGAACGTCACCGACCTTATCAGCTACAGGTCTTTGATAATGACCGTGGCTGCCGTCCGCAGGGCTGAGCAAATATGGGGGGCCTCGTCTGAGGCGAATTGATGCATTTATACGAAGTTCTGCGCCGTCCCCTGATAACTGAGAAGAACACTCTCCTGAAGGAGATTGGCAAGTACGCCTTCGATGTGGCAATCAAAGCCAACAAGAACGAGATTAAGAAAGCCGTCGAAAAGGCCTTCACTGTCGAGGTCATGTCGGTCAACATCATCAGCGTGCACGGAAAGACCAAGAGACGCGGTCGAGGACTGGCGGTGACCCCATCTCGAAAGAAAGCTATGGTTACTATCAAGCGAGGTCAGAAGATAGAGTTCTTCGAAGGTATCTAGAGAGATCTCGCTAAGTATCTCTTTCCGGCAAACTTCAAGAGGGCAATTGGAAAGGCAGCGATGGGTTCAGTAGTTAAGAAAAGACGCAAGAAGATGAGCCATCAGAAGCACCGCAAGCTTCTGAAGAGAACCAGATGGGCACGGAAGCACAAATAGGCAGAATGATGCCGAGGACTGCTTGATATGCTGACAGGAAAAGGAGAAAAACCTTGGGACTAAAGGTCTATCGTCCCACATCGCCGTCGCGAAGAAACATGACTGGCTTTTCGTTTGAGGAGATCACCAAACGAAAACCGGAAAAAACGTTGCTGGTCACCCTGCGCAAATCGGGTGGGCGAAACAATCAGGGGCGTCTCACAGTCCGCCATCGCGGAGGCGGGGTGAAACGCATGCTGCGGCTGGTAGACTTCAAGCGTGATAAGATAGGCGTGCCCGGCAAGATAGCCGCCATTGAATATGACCCCAACCGCACGGCACGTATCGCCCTGGTGCAATACGCCGATGGCGAAAAGCGCTATATCCTGGCACCCAATGGACTTAAGGTCGGCGACATCATCAAAAGCGGCAGCGACGCAGAGATCAAGCTGGGCAACGCACTCCCTTTGAAGAATATTCCACTGGGGACTCTGATTCATAACATCGAGCTCCAGCCGGGACGGGGAGCCCAACTGGCGCGGAGCGCCGGAGCGTCCGCCCACATTATGGGCAAAGAAGCCGGTTACTGCCTGGTGCGCATGCCTTCCAGTGAAATACGTCGTATCCTGGACAAGTGTTCGGCCACCATCGGACAGGTTGGCAATCTAGACTATCAGAATGTCGTGTGGGGAAAAGCAGGGAGAAGAAGACTCCTTGGCTGGCGGCCGGCGGTGCGGGGTTCAGCCATGAGCCCGAGAGACCATCCCCATGGCGGCGGCGAGGGGCGCAGCCCACGCGGAGGCCACCCCAAGACACCCTGGGGCAGACCGGCTTTGGGGTTCAAGACCCGAAAGCGTAAGGTGTCTAACAGAATGATTGTAAAGCGAAGAGGCCAGGACTAGGTCTAAGCGTGGGAGAGAAGAATGTCCAGGTCAATTAAGAAGGGACCGTTCATAGACGTCAAGCTCATGAAGAAAGTGGAGATGGTTATCCGCTCGGGGCAAAAGACAATAATTAAGACCTGGGCACGCCGCTCCACCATCGTACCCCAGATGATCGGTCTTACCTTCGGCGTACACGATGGAAGAAGACATGTGCCGATTCTCATAACGGAGAATATGGTCGGTCACAAGCTGGGGGAATTCGCCCTCACCAGAACCTTTAGAGGACATTCCACCAAGGCGGAAAAGGCTTAGGACGAGAAACGACCGATGGAAGTAAAATCTGTAGCTAAAAATGTGGGCGTATCTCCCCGGAAGATCCGCTTGATCGTTGATGCGGTCAGGGGCAAGAAAGTCGGCGAGGCGCTGACTATCCTGCAATTCATGCCCACGCCAGCCGCCGACCTGGTGGCAAGGGCCATCAAATCAGCCGCGGCCAACGCTGAGAACAACTATCAGATGACCGCTGGGGAACTGAGAATAGCCGAGATTTTCGCTGATGCCGGGCATACGTTGCACAGGATGCGCCCGCTCTCGAGAGGACGATCGGGTCACATCCTCAAGCGGTCGAGCCATATCACCGTCGTTGTGGCAGAAGAAGAGGGAAAATAATGGGGAATAAGACCAATCCCGTGGGCTTCAGATTGGGAATCATCCGCGAGTGGCAAGCCAAATGGTTCGCCGAGCGCGAATTCGCAACCTTTCTGGGCGAGGACCTGACCGTAAGAAGAGTCATCGAGAGGACTTTCCCGGAAGCGGGCATCGCCAGGGTGGAAATCAGCCGTCAGGCCAACGACATCTCGGTAACTATTCACACCGCCAGACCGGGCATAGTCATTGGTCGGGGCGGACAAAGGCGAGAGGAACTCCGGCAGTCTCTCGAGAAGGCCACAGGCAGGAAAATCAGACTGAACATTCAGGAAATCCGCCAGCCTGAGCTGGAGGCAGCCCTGGTTGCCAAGAGCATTGCTGAACAGTTAGGACGCCGCATTGCTTTTAGAAGAGCGATGAAAGGGACCATGCTGCGCACCATGCAGGCAGGTGCGAAAGGCATAAAGGTGGAGTGTTCCGGACGTCTGGGCGGTGCTGAGATCGCGCGCACTGAGCATATGAGACAGGGACAGGTACCTCTTCATAAGATTAGAGCAGACATAGACTATGGTTTCACCGAAGCGGTCACCATGATGGGCCGCATCGGTGTCAAGGCATGGGTCTACCGGGGCGATATCCTCCCTGCGGTCAAGACGGTGCCTCTTGAAGCCAAGACAGAACAAGCGGGTCCGGAAACCGGAGTAGCCGAAGGTAAGTCAGATGTTACAGCCAAAACGAGTCAAGTTCCGCAAACAGCATAGGGGAAGAAGAAAGGGCATTGCCACATCCGGCAATACCCTGCTCTTTGGCGACTGCGGCCTCCAGACTCTCCAGGGAGTCTGGATTACCAGTCGTCAGATAGAGGCTGCCCGCCGCGTTATTACCCGTTATCTCCGAAAGGGAGGTAACATGTGGATCCGCGTCTTCCCCGACAAGCCGGTGACCAAGAAACCTGCTGAGACCCGTCAGGGAGGCGGCAAGGGCCCGCCCGACCATTGGGTGGCGGTGGCCAAGAGGGGGAGAATCATCTTCGAGGTAGCGGGAATACGAACGGAGAGCGCCCAGGAGGCCTTGAAACGGGCCTCGGACAAGCTTCCTTTCCCCACAAGGATTGTGGTGAAGGAGGAGCCCGCCGCGCTTAGTTTGGCGGCAGGGAGTGAGAAACCTTGAAAGTTGATGAGTTCAGGGCTTTTAATGACCAGGACTTGGCCAGGCAACTTGAGGAGGCTCACCGGGAGCTTTTCAACCTCCGTTTTCGCCTGTCAACCAGGCAACTGGTGAATTACCGGGAGATTCCCAAGACGAAGAAGAAGATAGCGCAGCTCAAGACAATAATCAGGGAAAGGGAGCAGGCATAACCCGCTTTCTAAGGATATGAGAGAGAACCGCAAGACCTTGGTAGGTGCAGTAGTCAGCAACAAGATGAAAAAGACGGTCGTGGTGAGCGTGATGACCCTGGCACATCATGCCAAATATAACAAGACTATTCGCAAGATCGCCAAGTACAAGGCCCACGACGAGAGTTCCTGCCAGCTCGGAGACATCGTCAGGTTGGAGGGAACCAGGCCCCTTTCCAAAGAGAAGCACTGGCGTGTGGTCGAGATACTAACTAAGAAGAACATGCCTGAAACCACGCCCGATGATATTGGGGTAGAACAGCAGAAATGATTCAGACTTATACCCGGCTGAAGGTAGCTGACAATAGCGGCGCGCGACAAATCATGTGCATCAATGTCGCGGGCGGCACGCGCAGGCGGTATGCCTCCGTCGGTGATATCATCACAGCCAGCGTCAAGAAAGCCATACCCAATGGAGCTGTCAAGAAGGGCAGTGTGGTGAAAGCTGTGGTAGTGCGCGTGGCGCATACCTATCGTCGCCCTGACGGTTCCTATATCAGATTTGATGACAATGCGGCCGTCCTGCTCGCTGAAGCCAATAACCCTAAGGGCACCCGCATTTTTGGCCCGGTGGCGCGCGAGTTGCGAGACAAGAACTTCACCAAGATTATCTCCCTGGCGCCGGAAGTTCTTTAGGATGTTCCAGACATGAAAGTAAGAAAGAACGACACCGTGCTGGTGATTGCCGGCAAGGACAAAGGGAAAAAGGGGAAAATACGTTTCTCCTATCCACGCCAACAGCGTGTGGTGGTGGAAGGAGTGAACATGATCAAACGCCACAGCCGGGCCAAGGGCGTGGCCAGACAAGCTGGTATCGTAGAACGGGAAGCACCGCTACATGTATCCAATGTCATGCTGATATGCAACAAGTGCGGGAAGCCGGCGCGGGTCGGCTCACGCATGCTTGAAGATGGCAAGAAGGCCCGCCTGTGTCGCTCTTGCCTTGAGGTACTGGACTGACCATGAGCAGCGAAGCATCCGAACAAGAACTTACCGCGAAGACTGCGGAGGAAGCCACCGGCGCCCCGAAGCCAAAGGCGAAGGCAAAGACGCCTCAGGCGAAGCACCCGGCACCGGAGGCAGCGGCAGAAGGCGGCGAAAAGAAGAAAGCGCCGAAGCCCAAGGCGGAAGCGCCCGCCAGGGCAAAGACTGCCGAAGTCGCCCTGGAGGCAGCGGCAGAAAGCGGCGAAAAGAAGAAAGCGCCGAAGCCCAAGGCGGAAGCGCCCGCCAGGGCAAAGACTGCCGAAGTCGCCCTGGAGGCAGCGGCAGAAAGCGGCGAAAAGAAGAAAGCGCCGAAGTCCAAGGCGGAAGCGCCCGCCAGGGCAAAGGCTGCCGAAGTCGCCCTGGAGGCGCCGCAAAAGCCACTGGGCCCTTCTCGTATGAAACTCAAATATCAGGGACTTATCCCGCAACTGGTCAAGGAATTCGGCTACAGGAATGTGATGGAAGTGCCCCGGGTAGTGAAGATAGTGCTGAATATCGGATTGGGGCAAGCAGTGCAAGACCCCAAGATGCTGGAAGGGGCCGAAAAGGACCTGACCATCATCTCAGGACAACACCCGGTCATCACCCGGGCCAAGAAGTCTATCGCCGCTTTCAAATTGAGAGCCGGCATGCCCATCGGAATCATGGTCACCATGCGTGGCCGGCGGATGTACGATTTCCTCGACCGGCTGGTGAGTGTGGTCTTGCCCCGCATTCGCGACTTCTCCGGAGTTTCCGGCAATGCCTTTGACAGCCGGGGCAATTACAACATCGGACTTAAAGAGCAACTCGTATTCCCTGAAATCGAGTTCGACAAAGTGGACAAGATACGTGGGATGCAGGTCACCATTGTCACGACTGCCCGAAATGCCAGGGAGGGGAAACGCCTGCTGGAGCTCCTCGGTGTACCCTTCAAGCGAGAGGGAGAGAATGGCTAAACTATCCAAGATTGCGAAATGGAAACGCGCCCCCAAGTTCAAGGTGCAGTTCCGCAACCGCTGCCAGCGTTGTGGACGACCTCGCGGCTACATACGCAAGTTCGGACTTTGCCGCATCTGTTTCCGTAAAATGGCCCTGGATGGCCAGATTCCCGGAGTGAGAAAGTCTAGCTGGTAGAACGAAGAGGATACTAGATGTCAGTAAACGACCCTATAGCGGACATGCTGGTAAGGATACGCAACGCCTTGATGGTGCAGCATGACTATACCCTGATCCCGGAGTCCAAGACTAAGCTGGCCATAGCCAGGGTCTTGAAGGAAGAAGGCTTCATCTCAGAATACGAGTTGCTCAAGGGCAAGCCTTACCGCAACATTAAGGTCGTTTTCAAATACTTTGACAGGAAGCAACCGGCGATACGAGGACTAAAGAGAATAAGCAAGCCCGGCCTAAAGGTCTACGTTGGCAAGGGAGAGATACCCCGTATCTACGGCGGATTGGGAGTAACCGTCCTTTCCACCTCGAGAGGCATCATGACCGGCATGAAAGCGCAACGGCTCAAGGTTGGCGGCGAACTCCTGTGCTCTGTCTGGTGACATCGTCAGGAAGAGAGTATGTCAAGAATAGGTAGATTGCCAGTTCCCTTGCCCAAGGAAGTAGTCGTGGCCATCGAGGGCAACGAGATTACCATCAAAGGGCCTCGCGGTGAGTTGAG
>JAUYGE010000169.1 GCA_030690705.1 Dehalococcoidia bacterium
TCCAACATTCCAGGTGGCATACTGTCCTTATCATGCCAGACCGGGATGCCATATTCCTCAAGCCTCCGGCGCACTCGCAATACGGCTGGCAGTTGGGTGCTCCGATAGCTGATGAATTGAGGTGGACCCCGGATTTCGGACAGGTGGCTAAGCGAGAGGTCCTGCCGGTAAACTAAGCGCGAAAAGGCGCAGGAGGGCAGGACAATGACAGAACAGAGACGGAAGCACAATCCGGTGTTCAAGGCCAAGGTGGCCCTGGCGGCCATCAAGGGGGACCAGACCATCCCCGAGCTGGCCCAGCAGTACGGGGTGCACCCGGCCCAGATTCACGCGTGGAAGAGAACACTGCTGGACGGGGCGGCGACGGTGTTCGAGGGGAAACCGGCCAAGAAGGGCAAGGCGCAGAGCGCTCTGGCAGACACGTTGTATCGTCAGATCGGCCAGTTGACGGTGGAGCGGGATTTTTTACGGGGCAGGTCCGGACAATGAGCCGGGAGCAGCGCGTGGCCCTGGTGGAGAGGAAACACCGGCGGCTCTCGATGGCGCGGCAGTGCCGGCTTCTTGGGCTCACCCGGTCGACGGTGTACTACCACAAGCGACCCACGTCGGAAGCGGACCTGGCGCTCATGGCAGCCATGGACAAGCAGTACCTGCAGACACCGTTCTTCGGGTCCCGCCGGATGCAGGCCTGGCTCCAGGCCCAAGACCAGCGGGTGAACCGGAAGAGAGTCCGGCGCCTGATGCACTTGATGGGGCTGGAGGCCCTCTACCAGCGGCCCCGGACGACGACGGCCAACGCGGCGGATCCCAAGCACCCGTATTTGCTGCGGGGCATGGCCATCACCCGTCCTGACCAGGTCTGGGCAGCGGACATCACCTACATCCCCATGGCACACGGCTTCCTGTACCTCGTAGCGCTCATGGACTGGCACAGCAGGTACGTGCTGGCCTGGCGGCTGTCCAACACGCTGGACAGCGCCTTCTGCGTGGATGCCCTGGAGGATGCCCTGGGCAAGGGGGGCCCGGAAATCTTCAACACGGACCAGGGCAGCCAGTTCACCAGCGCGGCGTTCACGGGGCTCCTCAAGGAGCGGGAAATTCGGATCAGCCAGGATGGCAAGGGGCGGTACAGGGACAACATCTTTGTGGAGCGACTCTGGCGAACCATGAAATACGAGGAGGTGTACATCAAGGCGTATAGTCAGGTGCTGGAAGCCCGGGCGGGCATCGGCAGCTACCTCATGTTCTATAATTGAGGAGCGGCCGCACCAGGCATTAGGGTACCGGACACCGGGAGAGGTCTACCGGTCAGGACAAGCAGCAAGAGAGGCGGGACCCTCGCTTAGTTTGGCCTCCATCCTGTCCAACTAATGGGGTCCACCTCACGTCAAGACCCGCGTCCCGCCACGCCCGCATCTGGGCGCAGGCGGCGTGGAGCACCCACCGGTCCATAGGCACGACGAGGCCGGTCTCCTCGGCTATCCGCATGAAAGCATCCGGGGCAAGCAGGCCCCGCTCGGGGTGCTGCAAGCGTATGAGCGCCTCGCAGCCGGTCATTCTGCCCGTGGTCAGGGAGACAATGGGCTGGTAGTGCAGGCGGAACTCCTGCTGCCTGAGCGCCCGCTGGAGATCCGCCTCCGTCC
>JAUYGE010000187.1 GCA_030690705.1 Dehalococcoidia bacterium
GAGGCCTCTTTCCATTCAGGATTCCTGCGACGCACCTATTCAAACACGTCAACGGGCCCCACTGGCCTGAGGCGCCACTTTCTGCCAGGGGGTACCATGTTTGACCATAGCATTGAGTATGGTAAGGAACTTGTGCATGCAGGCGGTCAACGCCACTTTCTTGGGCTTTCCCGCTGCGAGCAGACGAAGGTAGAAAGCCGCGATCACGGGATTAGAGCGGGTGGCCGACAGCGTCGCCATGTAGAGGACGGCTCGCACTCTACCCCGTCCTCCCCATACCGCCCGTTTACCCTTAAGCTTTCCACTGTCCCGGTTGAAGGGAGCTACCCCCACCAGGGCAGCGATCTCCTTGCGATCGAGCTTGCCCAGCTCCGGCAGATCTACCAGGAGGGTCCTAGAGCAAACGGGGCCTACTCCCTTGGCGGTGCGCAGCAACTCCTCGCTGGCACGCCAGATGGGACTGGCCTTGATCCTCTTGCCCAGTTCGTCGTCCACCTTGGCCAGGCTCTCCTGCATCCAGGCGATATGGGCTTGGACTTCCTTCCTCAGGGCAGAAGGGGTGGTGGAGAGCCGGTTTTTCTCGGCGGTAATCATCTCCACCAATTGGCGCCGGCGGGAGAGCATCTGCTTAAACAGGAGGGCTTCTCCCTCTGGCACAGGCCGAGGTTCAGGTTTGATCGCCTCCCCGAAATGGGCCAGGGTCTGGGCGTCTATGCGGTCGGTCTTGGCCAGCTTCCCAGTAGCCTTGGCGAAATCCCGCACCTGGCGGGGATTGACTATGGCCACAGAGAAGCCCGCTTCGGCCAAGGCGGCCGCTACCGGCAGTTCCAGGCCCCCGGTGGCCTCCAGGATCACCAGGGCTTGAGAGGGCTCCCCAAAGCTGGCCACCAGCTCCCTAACTCCCTTCTCCTGGTTGGGGACGGTAAGGCGCTGGCCCGTGGGCCTCTCCGCTACATCCAAGGTAGCCTTGGATACGTCGATGCCGAGATAAGCGGCATAAGGTTCCTGCTGCTTCACGAAAAACTCCTTCCTCCCACTGGCCCATCCTTGCCGAATGATTCGGGCTTGGCTAGCCCAGGCAACTGTTCGGGCTCTCGGGAATGGGGTGCGACGACCCACGCTTTAGCACGGCCTTTAAGACCAAGGGGCTATCGGTCTGTCGCACCCCTTACTAACTCCACTATACCCCACATCTTTAAGATACAAGGGGCTACAAGGGAAGGTTTGAGAGCGAGTTGGTGGTCCGGTGCAGGGCCAGCCTGCCATGCAATTGGGGTCCATTGACCGCTTGGTCGAGGTTAAATGATAAACCGTTATCCCGTCAGCCCCTTCAGAGGGCTTTGGCCTTGTAGCCCATAGCTATAGCCCGGGGCGAAGCTGCGAGATAAGCATATAACGCCCTTTGGCGTTCTTCTTGAAGTTTCTCGCTGACAATGCTCTGTCACCTGTGGAAGCGGAGGGATTACGACGGGACGGGTACGATGCGGTGCATGTACGCGAGTATTGGATGCAGGCAACTGCGGACGAGGACATCTTCGAGCGCGCCGCAGTGGAAAACCGTGTGCTCATCTCGGCAGGCGCCGATTTCGGCACGCTTCTAGCTTTGAGACAAGACTAGAAGCCGTCCGTTATCCTCTTCCGGCGGGTCTCCCATCGCCGGCCGCGATACAGGTGGCGCTGCTAGAGGCGAACTTGCCTAACCTGATAGACTCCATGGCTTGAACCTCCGACCTCAGCGTCCCGAACGCTGCATATCCTTGTATGGAAGGCGCTCCTGGCGCAGCGTATCCAAAGAGTCGTACTCCGGGTCTTTGTGGACCAGGACTGCCCCGGCTTCAGACGCAAAGGCTGCGACCAGGCAATCGGCGAGGGATAGGCGGTAATTGGCCTTGAACCGGCCGGCCGTCACCAAGACGGCATCGTCCACAGCGTTGAGCCACTGGGCTTGCAAGTGCCGGAGCAAGAATAGACGACGGTCTGCCTCATCTGCGCCGCGTTCCTGGAGCGTGATATAGTACGTCTCCAAGCCTACGACGAACGGCAGAAACACTGCGCGGCTCCGGAGCAACTCCTCGACTCTGTCCGCACCCGGCTCATCTTCGATAAGAGTCAGGACAGCCGAGGTGTCCAGGAGGTAGCTGTCACTCATTTGCCCGGTCACGGCGGCGCTCCTCTAACAGCCGGGCAACAAGCCTTTCTCCCTTG
The DNA here is from genome assembly GCA_030690705.1 of Dehalococcoidia bacterium. Taxonomy (GTDB): domain Bacteria; phylum Chloroflexota; class Dehalococcoidia; order JAENJB01; family JAENJB01; genus JAENJB01. Next base: position 2,206 of record JAUYGE010000187.1, read on the forward strand.
CCGAGGCCGCGTAGGGAAGCCACCGGGTCAGACGGGATAGGGATGACCTTGAGTCCGGCGCCGGTGTCAATCCACTCCACTTGTGTTCCTTCGGCGATCCCGTACTTCCGGCGCAAGTCGGCGGGGATGACGGTCTGTCCCCGCTGAGTCACTGTAGTGCGCATCGTCGCTGCCTCCGTCCTCGTTGATCGCTCAATTTTACAAGATATTGCTTTAATATGCAAGATGAATGGGTCCTACGCAAGACCAATACCAGCCAGATCATACAGAATGCCGGAGCGAGATGGGAGGCAAGGGGACTCAGGCGAAGGCGGACCGACGCAGAGTGAGGTTTCGAACTGAAGCGAAAGACGGCGGCGCCGGCCGATGCTGGTTGACCGGGGTTGAATATGATCTGGGCGTTCGGACTTGAATAAACGGCAACGGACAAGAGCAACATCGCCATTATTGGTACCGTTCACGTCAATGGCTGCTGGTGCTTTCCCGAGCCTGAGCCTCGTTCCCACCGGCAGACCGACGAAGCGCAACCTTGACAGGGCGGGGCACAATTCAAGCTACGACAGGCGTTATTCAGGTATTCATGTTGTGCAACGGTGGTAAACTTGGGGTAAGTTCGCAGCCGCACGAGGTCGCACGGAAAGCACACCATGACGCCAGGTTGACGGATGTACTACCGAGTGCTATCTTTCCGTATCGTGGTAGGCAAGCTCTCCACGAAGGGCCAAGGAAAAGAGCGTAGAAGCACACAACGGAGAGAAGTACCAAGTGCGGCGCAGCAGGATTCCGAGTTGATGCCGCGAGACGCGCTCAGGCCCGCTGGGCCAGGGTTGCACCGCTCGATTTACCTGGAAGAAGGGCTGCGCAGAATGGCCAAGCGGCGGCCTGAACAAACCACGTTTCTGCTCTACGCGCGAAGATCGCCGTAGCTCAAAACGGCATTGTTTCCCCTACATCGGATTTAAGCATCTCGCGGAAAGCGGCCCGAGTCTCGGAAAGCCGGGCGGTCACTTCCGCCTCAGCGAACTGCCCGCCCGAAATAAGGTCAGAAACCGGGAATAAGAAGCCATCGATGTCCCACATCGACATATGGCGTTGGCGTGTCAGCCAAATGGCGATACTGTGGATGCCGAAAGTGTCGCTGTAGTCGAGGAGCGTGTAACCGAGGAGTTGTAAAAGACATTTGCGCAGGTCAAGGGGCGAAAACTGGGAAACGGTCTTCACTTCAAAAAGCGCACTGCCTATGACGAAATCAGCATCGGCGCTTCCGTCGAAGACCGGGTTGAGCGACGCGGGGAGTTTCAATAGCGGCTGGACGTCTTCGTATGCGTCTTCCGCCAGGCCACAAGCGTCTGCGACGACATCCTCTGGCGGTAGTGCAAGGAGATCGTCTAAACTCGCGCCGGTTCCGACAGCATAGAGCGGCGAATTGATCCTTAGACCGGCCCGGTAGAGTGCCTCGAAATATGCAAGCACGACACAGTCTCGAATTAGCTGACCCTCTTCTTCCCTGGTAAGACGCCGCTCAAAGGGCTTGAGCCGAGCTAGCCGGGCGGCATGGTTCGCGAAGAAACTCTCCGCGAGGGCTGCCGCCGGTGCAGCGTTTAGAGGTGGCTCGCCATAGTAGGCTCGCATTTTGGGAGAAACGGCAAACACTCGATGACCGGGCAATGCTAACACGCCTGCTTTCGTAAGCAACGCGGCCCCATAGGCCGCGACGATCTTCCTGGGGGCAGTACCGTCAAGGATGTAACGAATTCGATAATCCAGGGCGGTTCCGACGGCTGCCCTAAATTGCGGTCGCGAGGCGGGTGGCCGCACGGGTTTGCGTGGAATGTCGGGCAGTCCGAGTGCACGCCCTATCTGTTCGGAAAACGGCGCACCTTTCGCCGAGGCGGTGACAATGAAGAATCGCTCTTCAAGGAATCGTCGAACGGGACTGCTCGGAACACTAAGGTGGCTCGTCAAAGACATTTACAAGCACTCCTTGGAAGACAGTTCCAGACGAATCGTCATGCAAGGTACACCTCGGGGCTTGGTGCACACGCGGCTCACACAACCGAACCGTTGCGCCCTCGCCCAGCGAGGCACACGTGCACCAAACTC
>JAUYGE010000201.1 GCA_030690705.1 Dehalococcoidia bacterium
CCATTTATGATATCTTCAAAAAACCAAAACAAAATACTACTTTCCCGACTGTCCCGTCAAGTTGGGTTGCCCTTTATCCTACTCTGCGAGGTGATTCGATGATATACGATTTCCATACCCACACGACCCTCAGCGATGGCGATCTGACGCCACTTGAAATAATAAGGAGAGCCTCCGTCAACCGCTACCGTGCCATTGCGCTGACCGACCACGTAGGCGTCGCCTCGCTGGGACAGGTCATCGAGCGGTTGAAAGAAGACTGCGCTCTCGCTGAGAAACACTGGAACATACTGGCCCTTCCCGGCGTCGAACTCACCCATGTTCCGGCAAGTGCGATAAATGAGGTCGCCCGAAAGGCCAAACAATTAGGGGCCCGGATTGTACTTGTCCATGGCGAGACCATAGTGGAGCCCGTTGAAAAGGGCACCAATCTGGCTGCCCTCCGATGTCCCTATGTGGATATTCTGGCCCACCCCGGTCTGCTAACTTCCGAAGAAGCTGCTCTAGCCGCGCAGAACGGAGTCTTCCTGGAGATAACGGCTCGACGGGGCCACTGCCTGACCAACGGCCATGTTGCCAGGCTAGCAGCGAAGGCAGGATGCAAACTGCTCCTGAATTCGGATGCTCACGATGAAGACGATCTTCTAACATCCCGACTCGCGCGTGACATCGCTGTCGGCGCAGGTCTGGATAATAAGGCCTGCCAGCAGGTACTCCGGATGAATCCTCACCTGCTGGCAGAGAAAATCTCGTCTGTTTTCTAGGCAGAAAATACCCGGCAGCCACTCCCGCCATCGTCACTGGGGAGAGCGTCGGCCGTGACTCCCAAATGCAGTCTCTTATCCCCCGATGCGGAATACCTTGGTGCCGCAGCTCGGGCAAGTCCCACGAGTAGCTGGTCTGCCGTTCTTGAGAGTCATCTTGACCGGATTCCTGATCTCCCGCTTGGTCCTACATTTGAAGCAATATGCCTGTGCCATTTGATCCACCTCCTTTGACTTCAAATATAAGCAAACGCAGTCCAGCTTGTCAATATCTTTGAGAACATTTTTTGTCCCTATCTGGCCAAATTTGGACTGATAGCAGTCGGGCTGGGCTGGCAAGACGCCTTCTCCTAGCCGGAAACCGGGAATACTTTCTTGGGACGCCACTCCTGCCGCTCCACGTCGAGAGACAACACCGCTATGAGACAACGCCCCTCAGTATAAGCGCAGGCCACGCCCGACAAAGCGGGGTACGCAGCGGAGCTAACGGCTGTCAGTGGAAGAGCGCGACCATTCCTGAGCTTCACCGCTGCTTCCTCTCCTACCGTGAAGCTCTGACAATGGCCCAAGGCAACGCTCATCGGATAGAGCAAGCCCTGCCAGTGACCCTGGCGGAAGGCCTCCTCCAAGGATGACAAGGTCAGGGCGTCGTCAATAGCAAACGGACCATATTTCAGCCGCGACAGATGTTTGAGGTAAGCTCCACAACCCAACGCCTGTCCCAGTTCATGAGCGATGGACCGCAGGTAGGTGCCTTTGCCACACACAACCTCCAGAGTCAGCAGCGGCAACTCAAACTTGACCAGTTGCACGCTGTACAGTTGGACCTCCCGAGGCTGCCGCTCCACTTCCATGCCAGCCCGCGCCAGTTCATAGAGGTGCCGCCCCTGATACCTGACAGCGCTGTACATCGGAGGACGCTGCTCAATGGTGCCTCGAAAGCGCTGCAATTCTTCCTCCAACCGTCCCAGAGTTACGGCCACGGGGCTGCTCTTTCGAATTACTTTGCCGGCGCCATCGTAGGTGTCAGTAACCGTACCTAATTCGATCTCAGCCAGATATGTCTTGGGCTGTTCCTGAAGATACTCAATTACCCGGGTGGCTTGATTCAGACAGACAGGCAAGACGCCCGTAGCCATGGGGTCCAGAGTGCCTGCATGCCCGACGCGTCTCTCCCCCGCCAAGCGCCTGATGAGCGCCACTATGTCAAATGAAGTCTTCCCGGGGGGCTTGTTGACGTTGAGAATGCCGACGACACTCACGCTAGGCGCGGCGATCACGAGATTCGGAAAGCCTATCGAACAACTCCGAGAGGCGAGCCCCACGCTCAATGGAGTCATCCCAGTGAAAGGCAAGCTCGGGAATGCGGCGGAAACTAAGTTGCTGCGACAGCTCTTTGCGGAAGAAACCCGCCGCCGCGGTGAGCACTTTCAGAGTAGCGGCCCTTTCCTCCTCACCACCCAGACCACTGACAAATACCTTCGCGAAGCTCAGGTCGGGTGACGTCACCACCTCGGTGACGCTCACCATGCTGCCAAGGCGCGGGTCCTTGATCTGACGCTGGATCATCTGCCCCAGCTCCTGGCGGAGAAGATTGTTAATTCTTTCGATCCGACGTGTCATAGCCCTTCTCCATCACACAAGCCGGCAACCAGGGCAAGAAAAGGTCGAGCCGCCCTAGGAAGGGACTCCCTGTTTCTGCTTGCGGTAGGACTCAAGGATGTCCCCCACCTGAAACTCGCCAAAACCCTCCACCCCCACTCCCCCATCAAATCCCTTCTGAAGCTCCGAGACATTGTCCTTGAAACGTCTCAGGCTGCTGACCCGGGATTCGTGAAGAACCTCACCCTTGCGCATCACCCTGACCGGGCTGTCGCGCATGATCTTACCTTCCTGCACGGACACACCGGCGACCGCGCTCTTCTTGCGACCGGGGAATACGGCACGAACTTCGGCGCGACCCTCAATGACCTCGATGTAGGTTGGCTCAAGCATGCCTTGAAGGGCTTTTTCAATATCGCCGGCAAGGTTGTAGATAATGTCGTAAAAGCGTACGTCAACACCCTCCGCCTCGGCGAGATGCTTCGCTCCGGGCTCCGCACGGCTGTTGAAACCAACTATGATGGCTTTGGAAGCTACCGCCAGGAACACATCGCTTTCGGTGATGCTCCCGGTGCCGGCGTGGAGGACTCGTACTCTGAGCTTGTCCTCTCCAAGCCTCTCCAACGAATTCCTGATCGGCTCGATACTGCCCTGCACATCGGTCTTCAATATGACATTGAGTTCCTTTATCTGACCCGAGGCCACCTTAGAATAAAGAGCATCCAGTGTAATGTTCCCGCGAGCCGGGGTGGCCTTCGAACCATCGGTCTGCCACCTGGCCATCAGCTCCTTTGCTCTTGCCTCGTCAGCCACCACCGACAGCTTATCTCCCGCTTGAGGCACACCGTTCAGTCCCATAATCTTAACTGGGGTGGCGGGCTCGGCCTTCTTCACTCCCCTGCCCTTGTCGTCAAACATCGCCTTGATCTTGCCCAAGGTGCTGCCGACAACGACAACCCCACCCACATTGAGAGTGCCTCTCTGCACCAGGACCGTGGCAATCGGACCACGGGTCTTATCCATCCCCGCCTCAACGACCACTCCCTCCGCCGGCATAGCGTAGTTCGCCTGAAGCTCGGTAATCTCAGCCACGACCCGAATACTGGCCAGAAGATCAGCAATCCCTTGTTTGGTCCTGGAAGATACAGGCACGATGATGACCTCTCCCCCCCATTCCTCAATGATCAACCCCAGTTCGCTCAGCTGTTTCTTGACCCTTTCGGGGTTGGCGTTGGGCCGGTCGATTTTTGTCATGGCGACCACAATGGGAACCCCCGCTGCCCTGGCGTGGTTGATCGCTTCCACAGTCTGAGGCATTACCCCGTCGTCGGCGGCCACCACGAGGACGGCAATGTCAGTCACCTGAGCCCCCCTCGCCCGCATCGCGGTGAAGGCCTCATGCCCCGGAGTATCAAGAAAGGTTATCTTCTGCCCGTCCATCTCAATCTGATAAGCACCGATATGCTGGGTGATCTGGCCCGCTTCCGTAGCTATCACATTGGTCTGGCGGATGGCATCCAGAAGACTCGTCTTCCCGTGGTCTACGTGCCCCATGATGGTAACCACCGGCGGCCTTGGGCGCCAGTCAGACGGGGTTTTCGCCTTAACACGCTTGCCGGCCGTTGTCACCTCCTCGTGCTCCACCGCCTCCACGGCCTTTTGCTCTTCCTTTTGGGTTTCAAAACCGAGGCCAGCCGCTCTGG
>JAUYGE010000206.1 GCA_030690705.1 Dehalococcoidia bacterium
CAGGTAGTTGGGAGCCCGGACGCGGGAAGCACAAAGATATCATCGCTAGTACAAGAGCGGCGCCATGCCAACCCGGCTGTCCTGTACGTGGTGCTCCCTTGAGAGAGACAAGATGCCTTCTGGAGGTCTTCTGGCAAGGGATTGCGCAGCTTGGGTGAGCCGCACGATTCTGACAGGCAGCGTATCCTGCCTATGGTCTATGCAGCATTGGCCGGCAAGTGAGAAGTGGGCTGGATGCAGGCGTACTGCCTGGGACGCTTCCTGGGTGAGGCTCTACTTCCTGCTACCGCTGACCTTAGATGCGATGCCGAAAGGGGTTTGACTGGATGTTAGCGGGTGACAGGTTACTCAAGAGCGCTGCTTTTTGGGGTACAGCTACGAGTGCCATAATCTTTGGCCTGATGCACGTGCTGCTACTGGCGTCACTTCTAACCTTCGGCCTGGTCGCCGGCGGCTATCCGCTCCAAACGCTGGCAATTGCGGTTTTCGGATCGGTCACCATCATAAGCCTCGGACTGGCTGTCTGGTTGAGTGCACGTGGACGCACTCCGGTAGACCGGATCTTACCGCTCCTTCTGGTAATTCCGTTCCTAGCGACCTCCCTTGCCGGCGCCTTCTTCTCCACCGAGGTACTGGGAGGTGTCGGCTTGTCTACCGAGTACCGGCCCTACCTGGACGATGACGGTGTGTTCGCCTGGCGTAACGCTATGCTGGCGATCTGGGTGGTCGCCCTGGCCCTGGCAGCCAACTGGCGAGGGCTCCTGGTCGGGGCCATGGCCGCCCAAGGCCTTGCCCTCTGGCTCAACCCTGGCCTGGCCGTTACCCTGCCTGCCGCCGTCCTTCTTTACCGTGGCGTGTCACCTGACCTGTTGCCACTGCTGGCGGTCCCAATTCTGTACGTGTTCGGGGCCGTGGCCCTGGGCTGGAGGGGTGGGCACATCGGCCGTGTGCCCGTCGTGCCAATTGCCTTGATCGCCATCGCCCTGGCCGTCCTCGCCCTTGGAAACCTCGTCTCTGTCCTTTACTGGGCCCTCATCCTCAGCCTTCCCGTCCTGGCCTGGCGGCTGCGCCGGTGGGCCGCCGGCGAGGGGCCGCCGGGAGGCATGGCAGCGGCGGGAGCGGGCCTGGCGCTGATAGCTGCGGTCACCGCCCTCTCCTGGCCGTACCTGGGGCCGGGTGGTGGCATGGGCGATAACTACCTGCCGCTGGAAGGACAGACGATGGGCTGGATTGGCAAGACCGTCCCCGAGCGTGCCTACGGGCTGCCAGGCGATGCTCTACAGATGCTCAAGCTGAGCTACCCCTGGCTGCTTGTTGCCGTCGGCCTTGCCTGGGCAGCATCGGGCATTCAACCAGTGAGGAGGCTGGGAACCAGAGGCGCAATCCGGGCGGTAGGCTTTTCCGGTGGTCTGGTGGTACTGGGTTTCGCCATGCTGTTCCAGATCATGCAGTTCACCCTCATGCTGGGAGTCCCGCTACCTGTCCATGGCTTCGCCGGCGCGCTTCCGGGCATGTTAGGCGAACAGGGGCTGTCCCAGGTGCTGTACCTAGGCTGCTCCGCCCTCGCGTTGGGTCTTCTGGGTCTGGAGGCCGCGCTTCGGCGCAGTTCCGGCCGCATGTGGGGCTGGCTGGCTTTTGGCGCGACTTCGCTGGCCCTGCTAGCCGCAGCCTCTTTGAGCGTTGGTCTCCTGGCCGGCACTCTCCAGAACCTGGAGCTTCAACGGCAGCTCACGCTGCTCGAGTACCGCCAGGCGGCCCAGCTTCGCCTGGCGCTGAGCTTGCCCCTCAACGCGGCCATGGCGGCCCTTGGCTGGGTGGTCTTCGTCTCCGGACTACGGGCTGTCAGGGGGCCGGGGACTGGCTCCCGCCTCTCCTCCTCGGCCCTGCGGCGTGGGCTGGCCGCTACTGCCGGCATTGCTATCCTGGCCACCTTCGCCTTCTGGCAGTTCACCGCCATGCCCGTGGCCGAGACCTACCCCCAAGATGGGGCAACGGACGTGCCGACCAATGC
>JAUYGE010000213.1 GCA_030690705.1 Dehalococcoidia bacterium
CGGCGCCTGGTTACGTCCAGCGGGACACCCCCTGAAACCCCATGAGCGCTGGCCCAACTTCCGCAGTTGGGGGTCTAAACGAGTTCTTCTCCACGTTCGAGCGGTCGTTCTTTTGAACGTGGAGTTTTGATGTAGTACCAAAGACGCCTGCGGGGGAGGGTCTTATAATGGGGGCATGTACCTGAGGCGTTGTGGCCAGACCAAGGCAAAGAAGGACAACGTTTACTGGGAGTTGGTCGAGTGCTCCCGGACAGAGCGTGGGCCTCGTCAACGGATCGTCGCCTATCTGGGCGATATCGCTAAGCCCATCGCCCTCGGCATCAAGCAGGCGGCCACGGATCGCGTTGGCGCTTGGCAGAGCAGGCTCTTCGACGAGGAGGGGGAGCCGGAGTGGGTGGAGGTGGATACCAAACGGGTCCGGGTAGAACGAGTACGGGACTTCGGTGGCTGTTGGCTGGGGCTGGAGATCTCGGATAGACTCGATCTCATACCGTTCCTTGAGAAGTTTCTGCCAAAGGGCCGGGAGGACATCCAGTGGTCGATGATGGTCATGACGTTGGTCCTGATGCGCCTTTGTAAGCCGTCCAGTGAACTGCGGATAGCCGAGCATCTGTATGAGCGGAGCAGCTTGGTCGATCTACTGGGGATACCGGTAGATAAGGTCAATGACGATCGACTCTATCGAGCTTTGGACCGGGTCTTGCCCCACAAGGTCGAGATGGAGAAGCATCTGAAAGAGCGCTTGGGGGAGCTGTTCAATCTGGAGTACGATCTGCTCTTGTACGATGTGACCTCGACCTATTTCGAGGGAGAGTGTGGCTCTAACAATCAAGCCCAGCGGGGCTATCCCAGGGACCATCGCCCTGACTGCAAACAGGTATGCATCGCCCTGGTGGTGAGCAGGGAAGGTCTTCCCCTGGGTTATGAGGTCTTTGCCGGTAACCGGACAGACGTGACCACGGTGCAGGATATCGTGGAGAAGATAGAAGCCCAGTATGGGACTGCCGGTCGTATCTGGGTGATGGACCGGGGGATGGTATCGCAGAAGAACCTGGAGTACCTGCGAGGAGGGGGCCGGCGCTATATCGTAGGTACGCCCAGGAGCCAACTGAAGCGATTTGAGCAAGAGTTGCTTAAGGCAGACTGGCAGCAGATAAGGGAAGGCTTGGAGGTGAAACTACGTCCATCCCCAGATGGGGAGGAGAGCTTCATCCTCTGTCGGAGCACGCATCGAGCAGCCAAGGAGAAGGCTATCCACGACAAGTTCGAGAAGCGCATCGAGAAGGGACTAACCAAGCTGGCGGATAGTTGCCGGAAGAAGAAACAGAAGCCGGGAGTCGTAGAACGGAGAGTCGGCAGACTGCTGGAAGGCAACAGCCGTGCTGCCGGCTTATTCCGTGTGGAGGTGGTGGCGCGAGTAGGTGGTGGGGTTGATGTGGTATGGGAGAAGGTGGAGGACTGGCGTGCTTGGGCCGAGTTGAGTGAGGGCTGCTACCTGCTACGGAGCAATGTTACCGATTGGGATGCCGAGCAGCTCTGGCGGGCCTACATCCAGCTAACCGAGGCGGAAGCAGCCTTTCGAATACAGAAGGGCGACCTGGGAATCAGACCTGTCTGGCATCAGACGGAAGAGCGAGTTCAGGCCCACATCCTGGTCTGCTTCCTGGCCTATGTCCTCTGGAAGATGCTCGGACAGATGTGCAAGAGGGCCGGACTGGGAAACGAGCCGCGTAAAGTGTTCGATGAGATAGCGCAGATCAAAGTGGTGGACGTAGTAATGCCGACCAGGCAGGGAACCGTTATCCGCAATCGCTGCATTGCGCAGCCAACCAAACCCCAGGCCGTCCTACTCCAGATGCTCCAATTACACCTTCCCCAGCGCATGAAGATTCTAGAATTGTAGTGTCAAAATTACGTTTGGGACAACCCCTCTCCAATCGTGTAACTGCGGAAGTTGGGCTACTTGGCACTGCAGACATCTGGTGCTATAATCTCCCTACCTTGTATGCAGATATCG
>JAUYGE010000221.1 GCA_030690705.1 Dehalococcoidia bacterium
GCAGTATCGCTATAGCTATGGAAGGAAGGCAGGCCAAGGAAGGTTGAAGCAAAGCCGCATCAAGTTGCCGTTCAAGGGGAATCAACCGGATTGGCAATTCATGGAAGACTACTGTACAGACGCTTGACCAGCTAACGAATCTGGTGGCAAATCATCACGCATACACAGGAAGAAGCAAAGGGCCAGAATTAAAAAAACGGATAAAACGTATTTTGCAGGATGAACGATTCCAGCAAGAGATTAATAAAAGTGATTCATATATTGAACTTAAGTTAGGAAGATTCAAAGGTACACTTGACCTCTCGTAGCTAAACTAGACTTTTGGAACAGCCGCCCGACTTTAGGAACAGAAGGCACTTTTGGAGCAAAGCTCCTGGAGGGAGAGGATTAAGAGCCTGCCCTGAGCCTGCGAAGGGTGAGGGGGAACCGATGACAGAGGAAAAGGAGGCATCGCCGGAATATGAGCAAGAAACCTGAGTTCAAGAAGTTGTTTGAGCCTTTTGAGTTTGCCGGGCTGAAGCTGAAGAACCGCTTTGTCATGGCGCCCCTGTCGACTGGCTTCGCCTCTGACGAAGGCTATGTCACTCCCAGGTTCATGGACTACTGGGAGGAAAGGGCCAGGGGCGGCGTGGGTCTGATGGTGGCCGGATACGCGGTCATCGACTCTCCCATAGGCAGGGCCTCGGGACAGGTCCTCGTGGTGGACGACGACAAGTTCATCCCCGGCCTGAGGACGGTGGCCGAGATGGCCCACAAACACGGCGCCGTCACGGCGCTGCAGATCTTCCATGCCGGCGCCTGGATGCAGAAGTCCGACACCGGAATTCAGCCGGTGGCCCCCTCGCCGGTGGTCGTTCGCACCGACATGCCCAGGGAGCTGGCCGTCGCCGAGATACACGAGATCGTGGGGCGCTTTGGCAAAGCTGGCGGGAGGGCCAAGCGAGCCGGATTCGACGCCGTTGAGATACACGCCGCCACAGCCAACCTCATCGATGAGTTCCTCTCGCCCGCTTACAACAAGCGGACCGATGAGTATGGAGGAGACGCGAGGAACAGGGCCAGATTCCTGCTTGAGATAATAGCCGCCGTGCGCGAGGCGGTTGGCCCGGGGTTCCCCGTGTGGGCCAGGATAAACGCGGAGGAGTACGGCCTGCCCGGGGGCATCACCATTGAGGATGCGAAGGGGACGGCCAGGATGCTCGAGGAGGCCGGGTGCTGCGCGGTCAGCATAACGGCTTTTGGAAAGGGGTCGCCCTTTACCATGATGACCGAGCCTGCCGGCAGTCATGTGCACTTCGCCGAAGGCATAAAAAAGGCGGTCAAGGTCCCGGTGATGGTTGCGGGGCGGATGACCCCCGAGGCCGGCGAGAGGGCGTTGCGGGAGGGCAAGACCGACCTGGTGGTGATGGGCAGGGCTTCCTTTGCCGAGCCGGAGATCCCCAATAAGGTAGCTTCGGGAAGATTGGACGACATCAGGCCCTGCATAACATGCGGCGGGTGCAGCGGGCGGTCGATGCACGGCATAGAGACGCAGTGCGCTGTCAACGCCGCGCTCAGCCGGGAGCGGGAATACCGGATAGCGCCGGCTCCGAAGAAAAAGAGGGTCCTGGTGATTGGCGGCGGCCCGGCCGGGATGGAAGCCGCCAGGGTGGCCGCGCTCAGAGGCCATGAAGTGACCCTGTACGAGAAGAAGAATAAGCTGGGCGGACAGCTCGACCTGGCCATCATACCGCCCCACAAGGACAATCTCCAGGCGCTGGCGACCTATCTCTCCAACCAGCTAACCAAGGCGGGGGCCAGGGTTCAACTGGGGAAAGAAGTCACCGCCGGCATGATTGAACAGATGAAACCAGATGTGGTGGTGCTGGCCGCCGGGATAGCGCCTTCCAGGCCGGACATCCCGGGGATACAGGGCAAGAATGTCGCCGGTGTGGGGGACGTTCTTACGGGCAAAGCGCAGGTTGGCGACCGGGTGGCGGTCATCGGGGGAGGGATGGTCGCCCTGGAGACCGCCGAGTTCCTGGTAGCCAGGGGCAAGAAGGTGGCCATGGTAGAGGAGCTTCCGGCGATGGCGCCGAAGATGATCCCCTCTGCCAGAGAACCGCTCTTGAGGCGGCTCGCGAAGGTCGGTGTGGAGATGCTGACATCGACGAAGTGCACCCAGGTGACCGAAAAGGGCCTGGTGATTCAAGACAAAGAGGGCCGCGAGCGGACCATTGAGGCCGATACCATCGTGGTCGCCGCCGGCGCGAGACCGGACCAGTCGCTGCTGCAAAGCCTGAAAGACCGGGTGTCCGAGATTCACCTTGCCGGCGATTGCCAGGAGCCCCGGGATATCTGGGCCGCCATCCACGACGGCGCGCGGGTGGGGCACGCGTTGTAGGTTCCAGGTCATCCCTCATAGGGTGAAATCTCAATCCGGACTTTTCCTCTTATTCTTCAATTATTTGACAGTCATATTTGGGGCGTATACCATACATATAGCATTAGCGCATGGGATAACCGCGCTATATTAGATATTTGAGGCTGTAAAAAAAGGGGTGGGGATGAAACTAAGGGCACCGGAATTGCTGCTAGCGGCAAGTTTATCGAACAGCGATGGCCGGCGCCTGCCTCAGATATGCGCCGCCACAGCCGGCGGTATCGCTTTGCTCGCTTTGATCGGCTGGCAGTTGCACGCGCGCTTTCTGGGCGGGCAGTGGGGTGCCAATATTCCCATGGCCCCGAGCACCGCACTGGCCTTTCTCTTCCTCGGCGGCGCGCTGTTCAGTTATGCGCGCTGGCAAGTTCAAGTATTTAGCCGGCGCTTCGCGATGGCCGCGGTGAGTCTCGTCTTCTTGCTAGGTCTGCTGGTGCTCGGGCAATTCATCACCGGCATTGATTTGGGCGTGGAGCAAGCGCTGTCCCGCACAAACGAGTCGCTTGGCCAGGCGCCGCTGGGCCGCATGTCTCCTCTGACCGCCATATCGTTTCTGTTGGAAAGCGCGGCGCTCGTGTTTTTGCTCATCACGCAACGAGGGCGTTACGCTCCCACCGCCGCCGCGCTACTCGCCGCCGGCGCGACAGCCATCAACCTGGTGGTGCTGCTTGGCTACGCCTATGGCGCACCGTTGCTGTACGGCGGGACGTTTATTCCGGTGGCTTTGCCCACCGCCTTCGCTTTTGTGTTGGTGGGGGTGGGGCAAATCAACCTTGCCACGCCCGCCCTCCCGGCGTTGCGCGCCTGGAGCGGCGCTTCCATGCGCGGCCGCCTGTTGCGCGCCTTCCTGCCTTCTGTGCTCGTTCTCATCTTAATCGTATTCCGGCTGGACCATATCTTTGATCAGTCTTTGTTAATGAACCAGACGCTGTGGCGCGCGCTGATAGTGCTGGCGGCTGCTGTCCTGGTTGTGGCCATCATCGGATGGATAGCCGGGCGCACCGGCGCTGCCATCGAGCAGGCGGAGGAGTCGCTGCGGAAAACTAAAGAGGACTTCCGCCGTTCCCTGGATGACTCCCCGATGGGCATCCGCATTTTCATGCCCGACGGCATGACAGTCTACGCCAACCGACTGTTTCTGGACCTCTTCGGTTGCGACAGCCTTGAAGAGTTCAATGCAACTCCCCCTGAGAAACGCTACACTCCGGAGAGCTATGGCAAATACAAGCAGAGGAAAGAAAGAAGGAAGCGCGACGATTTCGTCCCACCCGGCTATGAAATTAGCATCGTGCGCAAGAATGGAGAAAGTCGCCACCTTGAGGTCTTCCTCAAGGAATTGCTCTGGAATGGCGAACCGCATTTTCAGCACCTGTGCCACGACGTCACCGAGCGCAAGCAAGCGGAGGAAGCACTGCGGAGAAGTGAAGAGAACTTCCGCCGTTCCCTGGATGACTCCCCGATGGGCATCCGCATCATGACCGCCGATGGTGAGACCATCTACGCCAACCGGGCGATGCTGGACCTCTATGGTTACGCCAGTGTTGAAGAGTTCGCTACAACTCCCATCAAGAAACGTTACACTC
>JAUYGE010000241.1 GCA_030690705.1 Dehalococcoidia bacterium
GGACCCAGTCCCGACTTTAGTCGGGACTTTCTCGGCCTCCTGAGACAGAAAGGCGAAGGAAGACTCCAGTGCCTGACTCGTTCCGACTGAAGTCGGGACCTGCGCTGCCTGGTTCGCCTTCTCGATGTTCCTGAAGAGCGGCAGCATGGGCCAGGCGGTGAACGATGTCAGCCGGACGATCTCCGAGACCACCGGCGGGGGAAGCACTGCAGCTCTTTTCAGTAGGGCCAGGAATACCGCCTGCGACGTGCCGGCATCAGCATGAGCGCGATGCACGACAGGAGCGGGGCAGCCCAGGTGCTCAGCTACGGCGGCCAGTGTGTAATGGGCCAGCCCCGGCAACAACAGAAGTGCCAGTTCCAGGGTATCGTAGACGGGGTTGTTCAGGGCAGTGCTCCGGCGAGAGAGAAAGCCGAGGTCGAAGGAAAGATTGTGTCCCACCAGCGCATGACTGCCTATGAAAGACACCAGGCCCGGCATGATCTCGGCCAGTCGTGGAGCGTCGAGCACCTCGGCGGGGGAGATGCCGGTCAGGCACTGGATATGGTAGGGAATAGGCACGGAGGGCTTAACCAGGGAGTGGAAGGTGCCGATGGTCTTTCCGCCATCGAACTTGATGGCGGCTATCTCGATGATGTCATCGGTTTCGGCATTGAGGCCGGTGGTCTCAACGTCCAGAGAAACGCAAACTTCCTCAAGCATCGTCAGACGGTCTCCCATATTACAGGATGTAGAGAGGGACTGTAGCAACTCGCCCGCGAGGTGGCTTTCAATGAATATCCTTCTCCTCGACGAAGGGGCGGACCACATAAGCCGTCAACCGCTGGCGTCTCAACGTCTGGCAAATCCGGGCAGCCTGGGTCTCGTCCCCGGCGAGGGTGAAAAGCGCAGGGCCGGAGCCAGCCAGGTGGACTTGCGAGGCCCCGCTTTCCAGGAAGCGCTGTCTGTACTCCTGCAAGCCCGGGAAGAAACCGAGAGCCACCCTTTCGAAGGCGTTGTAGAGAAGTGACGGAGCGATGGGCTGGCCTTTTCGCAGGACTTCCGTGAGACGGTCAGTGAATTGGCCTCCGGTGAAATCGGCGGCATTAAGAAGGTCATAGAGCTGTTTGGTCTTCTGTGGTCGGCCGGTCAGGGGAGGCACCAGCAGGACGATGGGCCCGGAGATGGCGGTGGGGAGCTGGGTTATTCGCTCGCCCTTGCCCTCTCCGAGGGCCGTGCCGCCGTAGAGGAAGAAGGGTGCATCTGACCCCAGCATTTCGGCGAGGGGCTGCAGGGTCTGCCGGTCGAGCCCTGTCTTCCACAGCCCGTTCAGCGCCCGGAGTGTGGCGGCCCCGTTGCTGCTGCCTCCGCCCAATCCGGCGGCCACAGGTATGTGTTTTTCGAGCTCGATAACCGCGCCGGCGGGGGAAGCCGACCTTTCCCGGAGCAGTCGAGCGGCTGTCAGGATGGTATTGTCGCCGGTCAGCAGAGGCGTGCGTTGACAGAATAGGGAGATGTGTTCGCTCGGCTGGAAGAGCAAGGTGTCGCACAGGTCAATGGCCTGGAGGACGGTGCGCACCTCGTGATAGCCGTCTTTTCTCCTGCCGAGGACTTCCAGCGTAAGATTCAGTTTGGCCGGGGCTCTAGCTCTGAGCAAGGATATCATTCCTTTCCCCGGCCAGCGTCTCCCGCAGTTTTTCCCATTCTGGGAGGCTTAATGTCTCGGCGCGCCTCTCCGGCGCGATTCCCGCCTTTTCCAGGAGGCTGACGGTCTGGGCGTGTGGAAGCCCCATCCCGTTGGCCAGCGCGTTGCGCAGTTGCTTTCTAGGCGCCGAGAAGCCGGCTCTCACAACGGTAAAGAATTCCCTGGTGGGCTGTGCCGGCAAGCGCCCGGCGGTGTGCGGCTGGATTCGAAGAACGACGGACGACACCTTCGGTGGGGGATAGAAGCTCTGGGGTGGCACTTCGGCGATTATCTTCGGCTGCCCGTATATCTGTACGGCCACGCTCAGCAGGCTCATCTCTCCCGGCTGAGCGACGATCCTCTTTCCCACCTCGCGCTGCACGGTCACGACTATCAGGCGCGGGGGCAGCGACGCCTCAAGAAAATGACGCAGCATGGGTGAGGTTATGTAGTAGGGAAGATTGGCGACTACCTTGTAACCTGAGGGCGCCAGTTGCGCCGCGTGTTCCCGCAATACGGCCGAGGGGTCCACCTGGAGGGCATCGGCTTTGAGCACGACGATGTTGTGGAAATCCCGCACGGTGTGCCGCAGCGCCCGGACCATCTCCTCGTCCATCTCCAGGGCAATGACCAGGGCGACGCGGCGGGCAAGCTCACAGGTGAGTATGCCCAGCCCGGGCCCGACCTCGAGGACCACGTCCTCCGGGGCCAGTTCGGCGGCTTCGACTATCTTCTTGAGTGCGCTCTCATCAACGAGGAAGTGTTGCCCGAGTCTCTTCTTGGCCTTAAGTCCGAGCTCCCTCAGCAGCGCCCTGGCTCTCAGCGGGGGCACCTGCCCGGCCCCATTCATTTCAAACTTCTCACTACCCCGTCTGTCTTGCACCTGATATTCCTCTCCCCGGGAATGTCATTCTGAGCCCCGACAAATCGGGGCGAAGAATCCGTGACTATCATGCGTTATCGCGACTGGGACAGTGGATCCTTCGGCCTCCCGATTCATCGGGATGGCCTTAGAGCCTGCTCCTTCGGCAAGCTCAGGACAAGCTCTGAGTGGAACGAAGGGATGACATGTGAGGGCGAACAGTCTCAGAGGGGGATGTTGCCATGCTTCTTCTTCGGACGTTCTTCCCTCTTGTTTCGCAGCAGTTCCAGCGCCTTTATCAACTGGGGACGTGTCTGGCGGGGGTCAATGATGATGTCGATCAACTGCCGGGAGGCGGCATAGTAGGGTGTGTTGAAGGTGCTGCGGTACTCTTCGATGAGCCGGCTTTTGGTTGCTTCCTTATCGGCGGCCTCGGCAATGTCCTTGCGGTAGAGGATGTTGGTCGCTCCCTCGGCGCCCATGACGGCGACCTCGGCGGTCGGCCAGCCCAGGATGAGGTCGGCGCCCATGGCTTTGACACCCATGGCCACCTGGGCGCCTCCGTAGGCCTTGCGGATGATGCAGGCTATCTTGGGCACGGTGGCTTCCCTGTAGGTGTAGAGCATCTTGGCGCCATGCCTGATGATGCCCTTGTGCTCTTCTTTCGAGCCGGGCATGTATCC
>JAUYGE010000196.1 GCA_030690705.1 Dehalococcoidia bacterium
GGCGGCTGCGGAATGCCCCGCCAAAAGGCATGGTTGACCATCGAGGCGACAATCTCACGGCGGATCGGGAGTGATACATAGTCGGCCGCCGGCAGACCCCCAGTCTCGGCAATGATACGCGCGTGTTCAAAATGGGTTGGCTCATCCGGGTGCTGCCAGGGCGGCACAACGACGCCGTACAAAACGCCTCGGAGGAGAGCCAACGCCAGAAACACCGCCAGCCATTTTGAATCTCGCTCTTGCCGGTTCGGCGCTTCAGCAATCTGCGTTGCCGGATTAGACCGCACCTTCACCGCCTACAACTGCGCCCACTGTGCGCCAGAGGATCTGCAAGTCCAACAACAGAGAACAATGCTCCACGTAGTAGATGTCTTCGTCAATATGCTCGTGCATAGGCTGTTTGCGTCCGTTAATCTGCCACCAGCCGGTCAAGCCGGGTTTGACGGCAAACCGCTGCCGCTGCCAAACCGCATAGTGAGCCAGAAACGGCAATTGTTCCGGACGCGGACCTATCAGGCTCATCTCGCCGCGCAGGATATTGAAGAACTGCGGGAGTTCATCCAAGCTAGTGCGGCGCAGAAACCGTCCCGCGCGGGTGACCCGTTCGTCGTTGGGTCCTGGCTTCAATCCGTGCCTGCCCGAATTCAAGTGCATGGTGCGAAACTTGTAGAGTACAAAGACTCGCTCATCCTTACCCACGCGATCTTGGGCAAATACCACTGACCCCGGCGAGTCGAGCTTGATGGCCATAGCGATGGGAACATACGCAAGCGTGGTCACTGCCAATCCGACCAAGCTTCCGACGACGTCCATGAACCTCTTGAAACCCAGGTATTGCACTGCCTTTCCCTCTGTCGGTATGTTCAAACCTGTTGACGCGCCGCTTCTTCCCTTGTGTCAGAAAGAGTTGGGCGAAAAAAGAACATACCCACTGTTCCTCCCGCTGCGCCAATGGCAAGCGAGAAAGCTCGCACCAGAATGAAGAATGGCGCCCAAGCAATCAGCGCCGGCTCTCGTCGCGCAACCACTCGCGTGAAAGGCAACGCGCTGAGGACGAGAGCGCCCAGACACGTCAGGGTCGGCCACGCCGCGATGGGCCAGACCAAGACCGTGATGGACGAAATGAGACCCAAGCCAACCAGCAGAGCCTGGATCTTAAGCAATTGAGGAGTGTACGAGTCGTACAAGGCTTTCCCTGGGTGAAGCCGGTAAACCATCATGCGCCAATAGCCACGTTTGATCTTGACGCGCAGGTATTTGTTCCAGGTGGATGGGTGTCGATGATATACGATAGCGTGACGGTTGAACACCAAATACAAACCTGCGCGTGCCAGGCGATAGGATAGATCAACATCTTCGTTGTTCGCTTGCGTGAAGGCTCGGTCAAACCCGCCGCTCTGTCGCAATGCCTCGCTGCGGAACGCCGCCGCATACGAGTCCACGAGGTCTATTGACGACGATTGTTCCAGACGATCGTATCGTTCTTCGAACTCGCATTGAGCCAATCGGGCGACGATCTCGTGCTGTCGAGTGCGGTAGGCTCCTTTGACTCCGATCACATTCGGATCAGAAAACGGGCGAACCATTTCTGCGGTCCAATCTTCGGCTGGTTCACAATCCGCATCGGTAAAGAACACGAGGTCGCCTTTGGCGGATTGCGCTCCCAAGTTGCGAGCCGCCGCTGGCCCCTGGTGCGGCTGGTGGAGCAGGTGCACGTCGTGCCCCTTGACAAGGTTGGCTGACTCTTCTGTAGAGCCGTCATCCACCACAATAACCTCTTCGGGGGGTAGGATTTGCCTCCCTAAAGCTCGCAAACACCCGGGCAACGTAGCCGACGCATTGTATGCGGGCACAACGACAGATATCACTGCGCTTTCGGCCCCGGGCGATTCATTTTCGCCGCGGCCTCTCCCAGTCTGCGCCGGGTGACCATTCACCTCCACAGACAATACCCGCTAAACATCGCGATTGGTACGTAGATTACAGGGTACAAGACGACAACATAGCTGAGGGCCATATCTTTAACGATTCCAAGAATCTAAAGTGTGAGCACCGCCAGTTAGTGAAAGAAGCCGATCCGTCATGGCGACGAAGGAAATGCCCCCAACCTGCAACACCCAAGGAGCACCAGGGTCTGCCAGACGACTGATTTAGCCCCAACGCGCATCTACTCAGGTGTCCATCACCACGATGCCACCAACACGTCAGGATTCTACCAGCCTCCCTCAGGCAAGTCAAGCGAAAACCGGACA
>JAUYGE010000253.1 GCA_030690705.1 Dehalococcoidia bacterium
CCGGCCGCCTCCAGGTCCGACAGCGCCCTGGCTTTGATCTCAGACAGTGGGAGATTGTCTGTCAATTTATCCGCTCACCGATAATCGCACACTCTGTTTTCTTCATGAGAATGTGCGTTTTGTCCTTCCCGCGAAAGCGGGAATCCAGTCCTTCGGCGGAAGGATGCCGGACTGACATTTTCATGCAGGGAGGATAGCATGGGGCGGAGCCCCTACGTTGCCTCTGGCCTGGGGAGCTTGGCTATCGCCAGCAGGCCGGAAAAAGCATTCCAGTCCTTCACCGCGAGGTCGGCCATGGTCTTGCGGTTAATCGTCACGCCAGCCTGGTGCAAAGCGTGAATGAACTGGCTATAGGTTATTCCGCTTGTTCTGACGGCGGCATTGATTCGGGCAATCCAGAGACGCCTCATATCGCCTTTGCGCTCTCGCCGGTGGACATAGGCGTAGTCCATGGCGTGAAGCAGCGATTCGTGAGCCCGGCGGTAGAGAGCATGGTTGGTTGCCCGGTGACCCTTGGTCAGGTTCAAGATCTTCTTATGACGACGGCGTGCGGGCACGCCGCGTTTTACTCGTGTCACGATAACCTCCTAGCCAACTCCGGTCGGTATCAGCTTCCTGATTCGCTTGACATTGCAGGGAGCAAGAGCAACCATCTCTCCATACTGGCGTTTTGTCCTCTTGGGCTTGTGGCGCCTCAGATGGCTGCCCCCCACCTTACCCTGCATAATCTTCCCCGTGCCCGAGATATGCAAGCGGGCCTTGGCCCCTTTGTGCGTTTTAAGTTTTGGCATCTGCGCTCCCACTGGTTGCCGCTACAGGCTGGGTTGCCTGCTTGGCGCGCCTGGATGGAGACAGGATCATTATCATCCGTTTCCCCTCCATGGCCGGCGGTTTATCAATAGCTACCTTTTCCTTGAGGGTTTCCACCAGCCTCTGAAGGAGCTTCCATCCGTTCTCCGTATGGGCTAGCTCACGCCCCCGGAAGATAACGCTCACCTTTATCTTGTCCCCCCCGTCCAGCATCTTGCCCATGGCCCGGAGTTTGACGTCGAGGTCATGGTCATCGACCTGGGGACGGAGGCGGATTTCCCTTATTTCGACTGTCTTCTGGCCCCGCTTGGCCTCTCTGTCCTTCCTGGCCTGCTCGTACCTGTACTTGCCGAAGTCCAGAAGGCGACAAACCGGCGGAGTGGATGTCGCCGCGACCTCTACCAGGTCGAGACCTTGCGTCCGAGCGGCCTCGAGAGCCTGTCGAAGGGTCATGATACCCAATTGCTCTCCTTCGGCCCCGATAAGTCTGATCTCCTTAAGGTGGGCACCCGGGGTTGGTCCAAGCTTCCTAACTATGTGGTCTTTCCCCTCCCTTGACAGGACTGTAGCGAGGCCGAACTATATCATACTCAGAAGGATAAATCAAAAAGCGGAACTCGTCGGAGACCTCAGTCCCTTGAGTCCCCCTCTCTCTAACTCTCCCCCGCCAGGGGGGTCTTGCCTCAAATGTCATTCTGAGGAGCGAAGCGACGAAGAATCTCGGTGGGGTTGGTGTAGCACAGATAGGCCCCATCCCTTGGAGATTCTTCACTTCGTTCAGAATGACACGGGGGCGGTACTTTTGAGGCAAAGCTCTCCAGGGGGGAGAGGACTCTCCCCTATACAGTGCCCAATCTCCGCGTCCGCACCGCTTCCTGCACCATGGCGATGAAGTCCTCCAGGGACTGGGAGCCCGACTGCTCTCCGCTGAGCCGGCGGACGGACACGGTGGCGCTCGCCTGCTCCCGGTCTCCTACCACCAGCATGAAGGGGACCTTCTCTACCTGCGCCACGCGAATCTTCTCATTCATCCGCTCGGCGCGGGCGTCCACCGCCGCACGCAGTCCCGCTTCCCTTAGCCTGGATTCCACCTGGTGGGCGTAGTCGAGGTGCCGGTCGGCGATGGGGATGATGGCCGCCTGCTGGGGGGCGAGCCACACCGGGAAGGCCCCTCCGTAGTGCTCCACCAGGCAGGCCATGAAACGCTCCATGCTGCCCAGCACGGCGCGGTGCACCATCACCACCTGCTCGCCCTGGCCCTGTTCATTGACATAAACGACCCCGAACCGCTGCGGGAGGTTGAAGTCTACCTGGATGGTGGGCCCCTGCCAGTCGCGGCCCAGGGCGTCTTTCAGCTTGATATCTATCTTCGGCCCGTAGAAGACGCCTTCACCTTCATCTATCTCATAGGGCAGCTTCAACTGGACGAGGGCCTGGCGCAGAGCCTCGGTGGACTTGTCCCACATGTCCAGGCTGCCGGTGTATTTATCGGGCCGGGTGGAGAGCTTGATATCGTATTCCTCGAATCCGAAGGCGGTCAGCATGAACCGGGCCAGCTCCAGCACTCCCACCAGCTCTGCCTGCAACTGGTCGGGACGGCAGAAGATGTGGGCGTCGTCCTGGGTGAAGCCGCGCACGCGGGCCAGGCCGTGCATCACGCCGGAGCGCTCGTAGCGATAGACGGTGCCCATCTCGGCGGCGCGCCAGGGTAGCTCCCGGTAGCTGCGCTTCCTGGTCTTGAAGATGAGGATGTGTCCCAGGCAGTTCATCGGCTTGAGGATATATTCCTGACCTTCGACGTCCATGGGGGAATAGAGGTTCTCGCGGTAGAAGTCCCAGTGCCCGCTGGTCTTCCATAGGTCCAGCTTGGCGATATGGGGCGTGTAGACCAACTCGTAGCCCCGCTTGATATGTTCGGCTTTCCAGAAGTCCTCGATGACGCGGCGGACGGTGGCCCCTTTGGGGTGCCAGAAGACCAGGCCGGGCCCGGCTTCCTCCTGCAGGCTGAAGAGCTCGAGCTCTTTCCCGAGTTTCCGGTGGTCGCGGCGGGCGGCCTCGGCCACCTTTGCCAGGTGGTCGTCCAGTGTTTCCTGCGTCGCAAAGGCCACCCCGTAGATGCGCTGCAGCATGGGACGGTGCTCGTCGCCGCGCCAGTAGGCCCCGGCGATGCTGGTGAGTTTGAAAGCCCCGACCTCGCCGGTGGAGGCGACGTGGGGCCCGCGGCAAAGGTCTGCAAAGGAGCCTTGCCGGTAGACGCTGACCTTCGCATCGGGCAGCTCGTCAATCAGCTCCAGCTTGTAGGGTTGGGTGGAAAAAAGCTGGCGCGCCGAAGCCTTATCTACTTCTTCGCGCAGGAAGGGGGTGTTGGAGGCGA
>JAUYGE010000265.1 GCA_030690705.1 Dehalococcoidia bacterium
CGAGTTCCATGTTCTGGTCTCGACGCCGGTGGTCGAGGTGGGCATTGATGTGCCGAACGCTACGGTGATGCTGGTGGAGGGGGCTGACCATTTCGGTCTCTCTCAGCTGCATCAGTTTCGCGGCAGGGTGGGCAGGGGGCAGTACGAAAGCTATTGCCTGCTGCTGGCCGGCGAAGTTTCGCCGGAGGGGAGAGAGCGGCTCATGGCAATTACGCAGATTCACGATGGCTTTGCGCTCGCTGAAGAAGACCTGAGACTCCGGGGACCGGGGGAGTTTTTTGGGACGCGGCAGAGCGGGCTTCCCGAGTTACGCATGGCCAGACTGTCTGATGTGAATCTGTTGGAGAGGGCACGTTCTGAGGCCCTGCGCCTTTTTGACTGCGATCCCCATTTTGGTCTGGTCGAGCATCAGCCTCTGGTGCGGGAGCTGGCCCGGGTATGGGGCAATAAGCATGGTGAATGGAGTTAGTGATTTGCTTAAGAACAGGTTAGAGTCTCTTATCAAAGGGGCAGCCCTGGAGGCCCAGCAGAGGGGCCTCTGTCCGGCTGGGGCTCTGCCCGAGGTAATGGTGGAGCACCCGCCTGATGCCAGGCTGGGGGATTACGCCTGCAACCTGGCATTGAAACTGGCCCGTGTTGCCGGGACGAGTCCTCTGTCTCTGGCTCAGGCCCTGGTGAAGCTCTTGCCCCCGGTGGATGAGGTAGCCAGAGTGGAGGTGGCGCCGCCTGGTTTCATCAACTTCACGCTGAGCGAGCAGTGGCTGCAACAGCAGGTTGAGGCCATCGTGGTCGACGGAGAGGCCTATGGCAATACGGACCAGGGTAAGGGGGCGAGAGTCCAGGTGGAGTTCGTGAGCGCCAATCCCACTGGGCCTCTTCATGTGGGACACGGTCGCGGCGCGGTGATCGGCAGCGCTCTGGCCAACGTGCTTTCCGTAGCGGGGTACAAGGTGGAGAGGGAGTACTACATCAACGATGCCGGCAGTCAGATTGAGGCTTTCAGCGAGTCCCTCTACACCCGCTATCAGCAGGCTTTTGGCATGGAGGCTGAAATGCCGGCCAGCGGGTATCAGGGACATTACGTGAAGGTGGTGGCTGAACAGATCAAGGGCGAGGAAGGGCGAAGGCTCCTGGATCTGGCCCGCAAGGAAGCCGTTGCCGAATTGGGCAAGATCGGCTTGCAGCTCATGCTGGCGGCGATAAGAGATGATCTGAGCCTGCTCAACGTTGAGTACGACAACTGGTTCAGTGAACAGGACCTCTACTCTGGCGGGCAGTATGAGAAGGCGATGGGGATGTTGCGCCAGGGCGGCTACGTGGCGGATAAGGAAGGGGCGACGTGGTTTACGTCCACCGCCCTGGGTGAGAACAAGGACAATGTGCTGGTGCGGTCGGATGGCACTCCTACCTACTTTGCCGCCGATGTCGCCTACCACTATGACAAGTTCGCGAAACGCGGTTTCGACCGGGTGATTGATATCTGGGGAGCTGACCACCAGGGACATGTCTCACGGATGCGCACCGCGGTGGAGGCCATGGGCATTGACCCGAAACGGCTGACCATCATCATCTCTCAATTGGTGACGCTGAAGCGCGGCGAGCAAGCTGTCCGGCTCTCCAAGCGTAGCGGCGAGATCATCACCTTGCGTGAGGTAATAGAAGAGGTGGGACCCGATGCCTGCCGTTTCTTCTTTCTTTCCCGCTCCGCCGACAGTCAGATGGACTTCGACCTGGAGCTGGCCAAGAAGCAGTCGCTCGACAATCCCGTGTACTACGTCCAGTATGCCCACGCACGTATAGCCAGCATACTGCGTTTCATGGAAGAAAAGGGAGGCGAGTACGGGGAAGGTGATGTCTCTCTGCTGGTCGCCGAGCCTGAGCTTTCCCTGATTCGAAAGATGATAGCCCTCCCGGAGGTGATTGAGACGGTGGCCGCTACGCTGGAGCCGCATTATCTGCCCTACTACGCTCAGGAGCTGGCGACGGTGTTCCATAGCTTCTACATGCAGTGCCGGGTGGTGACGGATGATAAGGCGCTGACGGCAGCGCGTCTCAAGCTGGTGAAGGCAGCCAGGCAGGTGTTCTCCAAGACCCTGCGTTTGATGGGCATGGGCGTGCCGGACATGATGTGACTTGATAATGAAAGAGATTGTATCACGGAGCGGGCGGTCTGCCAGGGAAGTCGCCCTTCAAGCGGTGGGAGAGGCGGGGGAAGTCCTGATGCGGCACTTCCAGGGGCGCTTGAAGGTGACGCAAAAGGGAACAGGCAGACGGAACATAGTGACAGATGTCGACATTCTGTCGGAAAAGAACATCATCGGCGTTCTGCGCAAGGAGTTCCCCGACTTCGGCGTCCTGTCCGAGGAGGCGGGCAACCTGGCTGGCAGCTCGGCGCTGACCTGGATTATCGACCCGCTGGACGGGACCAACAACTACGTCTTCGGCATACCGTTCTTCTGTATCACCATCTCTTTGGTGCGCGGCAGGGATGTCTTGCTGGGAGTGGTGTATGAGCCGGTGCGCGGGGAGTTTTTCGTGGCTGAGAAGGGTGGAGGCGCCTATTTGAATGGCAAGCCGGTGTCCGTATCAGGGAAGGCGTCTTTGCAGGATTCCATCCTGGGGTACGATATCGGTTACAACCCGCAGCGGGGACGGGAGATGCTCGATGTTGTCTGCCATCTCTGGCCGCAGGTTTACGGTTTGCGTGCGATGGGCTCGGCAGCCCTGAGCATCGCCTATGTGGGCTGTGGCCGGCTGGACCTCTATTTTCACCGTTTCCTCTATCCGTGGGACATAGCAGCCGGCCTGGCCTTCGTGAGCGAGGCCGGCGGTCGAGTCACAGATTGGAAGGGGAGAACGGCCGGGCCCAGGAACAGACAGATTATTGCCTCCAACGAGGCGCTGCGGACGGAGTTCTTGGGGCGGGTGGGGCAGAAATAGGGTTCGGATTCTGCTCGGGGAGCCAGAAACAACCAGGCTGGGTCTGCCCACCGATGCCATAGTCCAGTAAAGACAAACTGTCGCGGTGCCATTGACGAGAAACATGTAGTGTGTTGGGGCAACCCGGGCTACACAGTCTCAACAGAATGATCTATTACGTGATAACGGCTTGACAAGGAAACCAGTGTGGCCTCTAATATAGCCGGGAATTGAAAAACGCCTCTTCTGCTTTGAAGGGCGTAAAGGGGGTCTTCGAGTGGCTGTCTGGTTATATCAGATGAGTGTGGACATAAAGCCCGCTGAGTATAGAAGCGATGTACATGAGGGCCGCCCGACCAGGGACTTTGGAAGCAGACAAATTAGGTCAAAGGCTAGAAACGAACCGAGGCTGACGGACTTAATTGTCCTTTTCTTTGCCCCTTCAGGCAGACGCAATCCCGAACCTGGAATATATGGCTGGGGAGTTATCGACTCCTACGATGGTGTTGAAAAGAAGATAGGTTTTGTTACCACTTCACCAAGCGACGTTTTGAAAATGCGCCCCCTTTGGGACAAAGGGGTTAAGTTATTGTTGGACAAGATTCGCGGGCCCGTAAAACGGGGCACTATGTGGGAAGTTACCCCCGAAGATTGGACGCAAATTCAAGTAAAAGTAGGGGCAATGTTCCCGCCGGGAACTTGGCCAAAGCGGAAGTAGCCGACTTAGCTTTAGGTTGCAGGAATAACGGGTGGCATGGCAGAGATAACGAGTTGTATTAGCGCGCTGAAGTCGGCAGTGATGACGAAATATTGAGAATGGCAAGCATTCTCAGCAATATTTGCAAAGCTCGGCTACAATTATTCCAGCCAACGGATGGGAAACACTGAGGCGCTCTTCAGCCCGAAGCCGGGCGGCTGACATCGTTGAATCCACTTACGAAAGCCAGCGCCGTATGGAACCCGATGCTCTTGAGGTCGCCTCGCCAGCTAACCCAGTGCTGGCTCGTCACAACCATTGGAGGCCAATGTGGATTATCGTCGAGTTTTGGTTCTTAGTCTTGTCATCCTTGCCGTAGTGGGATTCGTGGTACTCTTATGGGGCGGGTTAGCCAGAAAAGAGCCGCTTACCGGTGCCAGTGGCGCTGCCCGCGTAAACCGTCCAGCCGCGGACTTTACCCTGCCGCTGTTCAGCGGAGGTAATCTCACTCTTTCCAGCCTCAGAGGGAAGCCGGTAGTGATCAACTTCTGGGCCTCATGGTGCCCCCCTTGCCGGGAAGAGGCGCCTATCCTGGAGGAGGTGTGGCGGCGTTACAAGGACAAGGATGTGACCTTCATTGGAGCGGACATTCAGGATACGGAAGCTGATGCCCGAGCCTACATCAAAGAATTCGGCATAACTTATCCTAACGGACCGGACATCGGTGGCAGAATAACCATTGACTATGGTGTAGGAGGCATTCCGGTCACTTTCTTCGTTAACCGGGAAGGACTGATCATCAGTCGCTGGGTGGGCGCCATAAACGAAAGAATTCTGGTGTCCAGGATAGAGGACCTGCTGCGGTGACGGACCTCGTGCCAATGGTAGGGTTTGGTTTTGCCTTCCTG
>JAUYGE010000277.1 GCA_030690705.1 Dehalococcoidia bacterium
GCATAAAGCACGTACAAATAGAGAATGAAGCCTAGCGCCAGCAGCACAATGCCCGCGATATCGAGTCCCCGTTGACCTCCCAGTCCTCCAGCTAACTTAAGCACAGCCCCAAGGGAAACCAGCACCGGCATGGAGTGGACGCTGCGGTTGAGGTCGAAGGGAAGCGCCCCGATGTACCGTTCCGTCACCAGGAGAATGGCCAGGGTCCCCACCACGAGCATCTGCCCATGATAGGCAAACATGGAAACCAGGGGAGGATTGCTCATCAGCCCCTGCACAGCGAACATCCGGAACAGCCCGACCACTAGAAACAGGAGGAAGAAAAGGACTGCCAGCGGCAAAACTAATAGCTGCGGCTTCATGCCCGCCTCTCTGCGTTAGTGAATTCCTTCGAACGCTATTATATAATACGCTTCTATTGTCCCAATTGTGAAGAGATAGAGAGAACTAGAGACAGCCATCATGAATCTCGCAGAGAAGATACTCTCCGCTCACACCGATAGGAAACAGGTCGCCCCTGGCGAATTCATCAATGCCAGGGTTGACTTGATACTGGCCAACGACATCACTGCGCCGCTGGCGATCAAGGAGTTCCACCGTCTCGGGGTACCGAAGATCTTTGACCCTAAGAAGGTAGTCTTCGTGCCCGACCACTTTGTTCCCAGCAAGGATATAGCATCCGCCGAACAGGTCAAAATCATGCGCAGCTTTGCCCGGGAGCAAGGAGCTATCTATTTCGAAGTGGGTCAGATGGGCATCGAGCACGTGCTGCTTCCGGAGCAGGGACTCGCTTTGCCCGGGCAGGTCATCATTGGCGCCGATTCCCACACCTGCACCTACGGTGCAGTGGGTGCGTTCGCCACAGGCATGGGCTCTACCGACATCGCCGCCGCCATGGCCACCGGCGAAATCTGGATGAGAGTGCCCCCGACAATCAAGTTCGTCTACCACGGGGCGCTGCCCAAATGGGTGGGAGGCAAAGACCTTATCCTCTTCACCATAGGTAAAATCGGTGTGGACGGAGCCCTCTACGCCGCCATGGAATTCGCCGGCGAAGCGGTCAATGCCCTGCCCATGGACGGCCGTTTCACCATGGCCAACATGGCCATCGAAGCCGGGGCAAAGACGGGTATCTTCGCCGTGGATGGCAAGACCACCGCCTATCTGCAACAGCGAGCCAGACAGCCCTACAAAGTCTACTACGCGGACAAGGATGCCCAGTATTCTCAGGTCATCGAGTACGATGTCTCTCAGCTTGAACCGCAGGTTGCCTTCCCCCCACTGCCGTCCAACACCAGGCCCGTCAGTCAGGCAAAGGACATCAAGATTGACCAGGTAGTCATCGGCAGTTGCACCAACGGCCGTTTGACCGACCTGCGGATAGCGGCGGAAGTCCTAAAAGGGAAACTCGTGCACCCGGAGGTCAGATGCATCGTCATCCCGGGATCCCAGCAAGTCTACCTGCAGGCCCTCAAAGAGGGTCTGATCGAGACGTTCATCCGTGCCGGAGCAGCAGTGAGCACGCCGACCTGCGGCCCTTGTCTGGGTGGCCACATGGGCATTCTGGCCGCTGGTGAAAGGTGCATCTCTACCACCAACCGCAACTTCGTCGGCCGCATGGGCAGCGTCAAATCCGAGGTTTACCTCGCCAGTCCAGCGGTCGGCGCCGCCAGCGCCATCCTGGGCCGCATCGCCAGCCCGGAGGAAGTGCTCTAATGAGCTTGAAGGGTAGAGCCCATAAGTACGGCGCCGACGTCAACACCGATGTCATCATTCCGGCGCGCTACCTCAATGTTCACGAGCCCGACGAGCTCGCCAAGCACTGCATGGAGGACATAGACCCCGACTTCGTCAACAGAGTGCGCCCGGGGGACATTATCGTCGCCGAAACCAACTTCGGCTGCGGCTCATCCCGCGAGCATGCACCACTGGCTATCAAAGCCATCGGCATTTCAGCCATCGTAGCCAGGAGCTTCGCCCGCATCTTCTTCCGCAACGCCATCAATATCGGCCTGCCCCTCTTTGAATGCCCCGAGGCGGTCGACGGAACGGAGAGCGGAGACTTGCTGGAGGTCGAGCTCGTCAGCGGCAAGATAAGGAACCTCACCAAGCGCAAGAGCTTCACCGCCCGCCCATATCCTGACTTCATGCTCGAACTGGTCGAGGCCGGTGGTCTCATCGAGCACACGAGAAAGAAACTGGCAGAAAAGGGAACTTGATATGCAATTCAGACTGACGGTCCTTCCCGGGGACGGCATCGGCCCTGAAGTCATGGAGGAAGCCATACGGGTACTGCACACGGTGGGCGAGCGCTTCCACCATCATTTCGACCTCCACGACGGCCTCATCGGTGGCATAGCCATCGATAGGGAAGGGGCCGCCCTGTCTTCAGAGACCATCGAGATGTGCCGCCGGAGCAACGCCGTTCTCCTGGGCGCAGTGGGTGGCCCAAAGTGGGATGACCCCCAAGCGCCGGTCCATCCCGAGGACGGGCTGCTGTTCCTGCGCAAGAGCCTGAAGCTGTTTGCCAACCTGAGACCGGTTAAGGTGTTCCCCACGCTCGTCAATTGCACCACCCTCAAGCCGGACGTGATAAGGGGCGTCGACCTGGTGGTGGTACGCGAGCTTACAGGGGGGCTCTACTTCGGCAAGCCAAAGAGGCAGTGGACCACGGCTCGAGGCAGGAAAGCAGTCGATAGCATGCTCTACAGCGAGCAGGAGATCGAGCGCATCGCCCGGGTGGGCTTCGAGCTGGCCCGCACGCGGCGCAGGAAGCTCGCCTCCGTGGACAAAGCGAATGTTCTGCAGTCTTCGCGTCTGTGGCGTCAGGTGGTGACAGAGCTCGCTTCCGAATATCCTGACGTGCATCTGGACCATGTTCTGGTAGACGCCTGCGCCATGAGGCTGATTCAGCGTCCCACCGACTTCGATGTCATAGTAACCGAGAACACCTTCGGCGATATCCTGACGGATGAGGCCTCAATGCTGGCTGGGTCAATGGGCATGTTGCCGTCGGCGAGCCTGGCCGGCGTCCCCCGGTCAGGCAAGCGGACCTTTGGACTATACGAGCCCATCCATGGCAGCGCGCCG
>JAUYGE010000198.1 GCA_030690705.1 Dehalococcoidia bacterium
CCTTGGGGTCGGAGAGGAAATACAGGTTGAGGCGGTCATCGTGGACATAGAAAACGGCCGCCGCCCAGGGCTGTCCCTCGGAGAGGGTGGCCAGGGTCATGGCGTTATGCTCCTTGAGATAGGACAGCACCTTGGAGCGGAGCCCATGATTGCTAGTCAACCTCACCCCCTTGGTCCCCCTCTCCTTTGGAAGGAGAGGGGGAAAGAACTCAGGGGGACACCCCCTGAATCCCCTGCCAGAGAGGCTGCGCCCCTCTGGACTTCCCGCATTCGCGCCAGGTTACCCGATTATAGACCATTTCGGCCCGCCCTTCTCACCCGAGCACCCGGCCGATGGTGACCGTAGCCGCGCCGGCCAGCACCAGGAGAGCCCCGCCTACCAGGCGCGGGGTGACCTTCTCCAACCGCCTGAGGAAAAGGTGAGAGCCAAGGAGGGTGACCAGCGGTCCGAGGTTGCCCAGAGGGGATACGATGACCACCGGCGCCAGGCTCATGGCGGAGTAGAAGAGGAGGGTCCCCGAGCCTGAGCACAGGCCGGCCGCTACGATAAGCCAGAGCTTCCTGCCCGCCTTGGGAAGCGATGAGAGCGTCTCGGGGGGAGGAATCAGTATCAGGGACGCGAAGAAGAGGGATATGGGGGCGCTGGCCAGTGGCGGGGCAAGGGTTGTGACTCCCCTCCTTATGAGCAGATTGGCGGCGCTCCAGCAAAGAGCGGCCAGCAGCGCGAAGACGTAACCGCGCTTCTTCGACTTGACGCCCGCCGCCTCCCCGCTGGTGATCAGGTAAAGGCCGAATACCACCCCGAGGGCCCCGGCGGCTGCCGGGATGGTGATCACCTCACCGAGGAAGATGGCTGCCAGGGGGAGGGCGAGCAGTGGTGTGGAGGCGGCGACGGGCGAAGCCCGGGAGGCCCCCACAAGATGGATGCCACGGTAGTAGAAGTAGTTTGCCAGGCCGTTGCTAACGATGCCCGTGAGGGCGAACCAGCCGATGGCGAAGAGGGAAAGGGACAGCAACTCTCGCCAGTGAAAGACGAGGCCAACCAGGGCGCTCAGCAAGAAGGCCGAGCCAACGGCAATGAAGCTGCCTGCTCTTGGCGAAATGTGTTGAAGGCCTTTTCGAGTGAAAAGCGGCGCCACTCCCCAGACCAAACTAGCAAGAAGCACCAGCACGATACCCATCATTGCAGCCTCAGCAGACCCGAACGACTTCAGGCATTATAGACCAATCCCCTGCCGCTCACCTGACGGCCCGTCCGATGGTAATCGTGACGGCGCCGGCGAGCACCAGCAAGGCCCCGAGCACCAGCCGCATGGTGACCTTTTCCAGCCGCCTCAGAAAAAGGTGGGAGCCGGTGATGGCAATAAGCGGCGCCATATTGCCCAATGGGGACACGACGACCACCGGCGCAAAGCTCATAGCGGAGTAAAAGAGGAGACTGCCCACACCTGAGCAGGCGCCAGCGGCCAGTAGGAGCCAGAGCTTCCGGCGGGCTTGAAAGGCCGTGGATAGCCCCTGCCGGGGAAACAGTACCAGATAGCCCACGAGCAGGGAAATGGGGGTGCCCGCCAGGGGCGAGGCAAAGGTGGTGACCCCTTTCCGGATGAGCAGGGAGGATACGCTCCAGCACAGCGCTGCCAGCAGTGCAAAAATATAGCCCCGCCTCCTGACCTGCTTGTCCCCTCCTCCGCTGCTGGTCACCAGGTACAGGCCGCCCACTACGCCTGTGGCTCCGACGGCAATCGAGAGGGTGACATGCTCTCCCAGGAAGAGCATGGCGAGAGGCAGGGAGAGGAGTGGGGCTGCTGCTGCAATGGGCGAGGCCCGCGAGGCGCCCACAAGGTAGATGCCGCGGTAGTAGAAGTAGTTGGCCAGACCAATGCTGATGACGCCGATGAGGGCGAACCAGGCGACCGCGGTGAGGGAGAGGGAGAAAAGCTCCCGCCGGCTGAGAAGGAGGCCGGCCAGGATGCCCACCGAGCAACCGGCGCTATTGGCAACGAAGACACCTATGTTCGGTTGAACGTACTGCAGGCCCTTTCGGGAGAACAGCGTGCCAGTCCCCCAGATGAG